>JBJDZD010000001.1:0-22840 GCA_051867815.1 Eubacteriales bacterium
AGAAGCGGAATCGCAAGGGACGGCTACGACCAAGCGTGCTCCTTCGCCCGTGCCGTCGCAAAGCGCTCCGGTTTTGCACATAAGACCCTTCTGCGACGCGTCAAGCACACTAAACAGCAGAAATATCTGGACGTCAGCGAACGAATGGAGAACGTCAAGGGTATGTTCGGTATCAAAAACGGCGATGCTCTCAAAGGAAAGAACGTAATTCTCGTGGATGACCTCGTGACGACGGGCGCGACCGTCAGCGAGGCGGCAAGCGTTCTTTACGAATGCGGCGCGAGGAAGGTGATCTGCGTTTGTATTGCAAGGTCAAAACGAAAAGAAAGCGCAGACAGCTCTCAACCAATTAACGACCGATAATATTCACACCACCGCGATTCACGCCGATTCGCGGTGGTGTGCTCGTAAGAGAAGTTTTGGGTGACATCGACGGCAAGAATTTGATAGAAAATTTGTATTATTTTTTGAAAAGTGTTGCTTTTTAAGCTCATTTATAGTATAATTATAATGTATTATTATAAAATAGCGGCAATATGCCGTGAGGAAGATAAATGAATAAACCGTGTTTCAGAAAGGATATTGGTATCGATCTCGGAACTGCAAGCTGTCTTGTCTATGTCAGAGGCAAGGGCATCGTGCTTTCCGAGCCTTCTGTCGTTGCCGTTAACCTTGATACAGACGAAGTCATCGCCATCGGCAGAGAGGCGCAGACGATGATCGGGCGCACACCGGCAAATATTGTGACGGTGCGGCCGCTTCGCGACGGTGTTATAAGCCAATACGACCGCACTCTTGAAATGCTCCAGCATTTTCTCAGAACTGCCTGTGGGCGTATGATAATTCCCCCCAGAGTCGTTATATGCGTTCCCTCGGGAATCACCGAGGTTGAGGAGCGTGCGGTGGAGGATGCCGTACGCAATGCAGGAGCGCGCGCCGCGTATCTCATTGAGGAGCCGGTGGCGGCGGCTATCGGAGCAGGTATAGATATTTCCGCGCCCAGCGGAAATATGATAGTTGATATCGGCGGCGGAACGACCGATATTGCAGTAATCTCTCTTGAGGGTGTCGTAGTTTCGGAGTCGATCAAGGTTGCAGGTGATAAATTCGACGAGGCAATCATCAGATACGTCAGACAAAAATATAATATACTCATAGGTGAGCGTACCGCGGAGAGCATAAAGATTCGTCTCGGTACGGTTTTCAAGCCCACTCGTCTTGAGCAAATGGACGTCAAGGGTCGCTGCCTTGCGCAGGGGCTTCCGAAATACGTCACGCTGAGCAATTACGAAATGCTGGAGGCTCTGCTCGGCCCGATAACGGCAATTATTGATGCTATCTGTCAGGTTATCGAGCGCACGCCGCCGGAGCTTGTTGCGGATATCATCAACAACGGCATTGCCATGACGGGCGGAGGCTCTTTGCTTCGCGGCTTTGATAAGCTCATCGAGGATTTGACGGGCATTAAAACGTATGTCGCAAAGGACGCCATATCCTGCGTTGCAATAGGTACGGGCAAGGCTCTTGAGAATATCAATATGTTCAATGAAGGCTCGATTAATTTCACGAGGTCGCAAAAGCGAAACAATCATTGAGTTCGGAGTTTAAAATGGACAATAAAACCAATTACAAGCACGGTCGCAGACCCATCAAGCGTGAGGGCAATGCGGTGCATGAAGTTGCGGAAGGCATAATTTACGGCAGAAATCAGGTGCGCGAGCTGTTAAAGGCGGAACGCGCCGTAGACAAGATATATCTGCGCAAGGGCGACCGCGAGGGAAGCGTGATTCAAATAATCGCCATGGCGTCAGAAAAGGGCATACCGATAGTTGACGTAGAGCGCGAAAAGCTCGATCAGCTTTGCGGTGGCGGAAACCATCAAGGCGTTGCGGCAATGGCGGCAGAAAAGGATTATTGCGAGGTCGCGGATATTCTTCGGATAGCCGAGGAGAGGGGCGAGGAACCCTTTATCGTTATTCTTGACGGTGTTGAGGATCCCTACAATCTGGGAGCGGTCATAAGATGCGCCGAATGTGCCGGAGCGCACGGCGTTATCATTCCGAAAAGACGCGCGGCAGGCCTTACGCCTGCGGCGGCAAAATCCTCGGCAGGCGCGCTCGAACACATGGCGGTTGCAAAGGTCGTTAATATCGCGGCGGCTATCGAGGAGCTTCAGGCGGCAGGCGTTTGGGTCTACGCCGCTGAAGCGGACGGTGACGAGCTTTACGGGGTTGACATGAACCGCGCCGCGGCGTTCGTGTTCGGAAGTGAGGGGCGTGGAGTTTCCCGTCTTGTGTGCGAAAAGAGCGACTACAAGATTTCAATTCCCATGTACGGAAAAGTCAATTCGATGAATGTTTCAACTGCGGCGGCTGTTGTGCTTACTGAAGCTGCAAGACAGAAGCATTCTGCAAAATAAAATAAGGTGGAAGAAAAAATGGCTGATGATAACAAGAGAAACGCTTTGTTCAGCAAGCTGTTCGGAAAAGAAAACTCACAGGAGAGCGTCCCACAGGCAGAAGCTGAGGCTTCCTTGAACGAAAGTCAGGCTCCGGCTTCGGAAAACGAACGGCACGAGGAATACGAGGATTGGTTTTACGATACAATAAACGATGACGAGGCGGAGAGCGACCTTTCCGATACTATTGAAGCTCTCTTCGGCGACGGGGATGACGAAACAACACCGCCGACGAACGAGGATTATATTTTCTTGGATTCCGAGACCGTCGATGAAGCCGCTCAGGAGATTTCGGAGGAGTATTACGAAGAAGCTCCAAAGGACACCCCGGATGACAGCGAATTCGTTTTCGATGACGAGCCGGACGAGACGGACAAGACGGACGAGACGGACGAGACTGACAAGCCGGACGAGACGGACAAGCCGGTCTATGCTCCCGAACCCGAACTTGAACCCGAAGCGGTATTTGTCGAGGATGATTACGACGGATACTCTTTTGAGGACGAAGCCGACGGTGAAGAATACCTTGAGCCGGAGGAAGAAAACGGGATTTTTGAGGAAGAGTCGCAGGAATCCCCCGAAAGGGCGGTCGACGAGGATACCGCCAATTTGTTGCGCGCACTCGGCTATGAAGGCGCGGCTTCTGAAAAACTCAAAAAGGCTTCTTCCCGACCCGAATCCGCCAAGGCAAGAGCTTCCGACCTTTCCATGGCGTTTGCATACGAAGGCAAGGAATTCACGAGCCGCTCGCAGATATCCGATATCAAGCGCGCGTATTCCCGTGACCGCAAGCAGGTTATGATTCGCCTTGTCGGAACGCTTTTGTTCACCGTTCTTCTCGCCATCTACGATGCCTTTGGAAAATCCTTCGGCGGTGCGCTTGACGTCAGTGTTTATCCCGTGGTAAATATTCTGATGTCGCTCCAGCTATTGCTGATCGCATCCGTATTTTCAATAAAACAGATATACTCGGGAATTGACGGCATAATCAAGTCAAAGCCCATATTCCATTCACTCAGCGCCACGGCACTTATTCTGACCGTTATCTACGACATTGTGATTGCCATTGCCGCTCCCGAAAGCTTTACGCTTTACAATTTCCCTGCGGCTATCTGCCTGCTTCTCAGCGTTGCCCACGACTGTTTCGTTCTCGAACGTGAGATTTATGTTTTTGACAGGCTTTCCTCATGGCAGAGTATCGTAACGCTCGAAAGAGTTGATTCCTCGGAGCTTGCCGCGGAACTTGGAGAGGCGCACGTCGGCTCAACGGGCAATAATGTCGGTGACGCCTTCCACCTCAGGAAGGGCGAATTTGCGGAGAATTATTTCAGGCATATCAATCGCCCCCATCCATCTGCAAAGGTCATCAACTATCTTATCATTGTACCGGTTTTGGCGCTTTCCTTCATATTTGCTTTGATCAGCGCGGCATCGGGGAACACGTTTGTCGACATTTGCAATGCCTTCATAGTCGTCAATCTCATTTGTTTGCCGAGTGCGATGCTTGTGACCATGACCTATCCCTTCTTCGCGCTTGTTTCCAAGCATCTTAACGCCGATTCCGTCGTTTTCAGCGAATCCGATGTCAGCGAGTATAAGAATGTCGATACCGTTGTATTTGACGAGGCCGACCTCTTTGACGATGGCTCGCTCACAATAAACCGCATTTCCGTTTGTGACAAGAATCGCATGCAGGACGTATTTGACATAATGTGCGCGGTCTCCGCGCTCTATGACCGCATCGGCGGAAGAATCGCCGGCGTATTCAAGGCTTCGACGGCGGATGCCGAGGAGCCGGAAAACGTTCGCGTTTTGAATGTTGTTGACGGCGGATTTGAGGGAATTGCCGGAGATCACAGATATGTTGTCGGCTCCGATGCGTACCTCACCTCGCTCGGTATCCCCGTTATGAGATATTACGACGACAAATACATTGCCTCCAACCACGGCGGAGTTGTATTGCATATTGCCGTTGACGGCGTTGAGGTGTTCAAGCTTTACCTTACTTACCGCATTTCCGACAGCATGCTCGGATTTATCAACGAGCTTCCCGACAACAATATTCGCATAGTCATGCATACCGTTGACCCCAACATTAACATTGAACTCGTGACAAGGCTTCTTGCAAACGGCTTCAACGGCGACTTCACTCTCGTTCGCAAACCATATGCCGAGACAGAGAAGGCAACCGTTGCCCAAACTTCCTTTGAGGGCGGCATGCTCGTCAACGGCGAAAATCCCGAGTCCGTCATCGACGTTGTGAAGTCCTGCCGCGGATACGACAGAGTCTCAAAGCTCAACTTCATTCTCAGCATGGTTGCATACGTTCTCGGTGCGATACTTTCGGTATGCCTTGGCGTTATCGGTGCAATAGTCGGCCTTTCTTCAATGTTCGTTTTCCTGTTCCAGTTGCTCTCGGTCATTCCGTGCTTCGTTCTGGTTCACTTAATACTCAGTAAATAAGGATCAAAAAATGTACGATTCATCACTTTTGCGCTCCGTACAGCGGCCGGGAAGATATGCGGGCGGCGAATACGGTCAGATTATCAAGGACAAAGAGCAGGTAAAGGCGCGTTTTGCCTTCTGCTTCCCGGATTCATACGAGATCGGAATGTCCAACCTCGGCATGAGAATACTGTACGGCGTTCTCAATCAGTCGGCTGACGTATGGTGCGAGCGCGTTTTTGCACCGTGGCAGGACATGGCAGACCGCCTGCGCGAGAAGAGCATTCTTCTCAAGGCGCACGAAAGCGGCGATGATGTCCGTGACTTTGATTTTCTCGGCTTCACTCTCCAATACGAGATGTGCTACACGAATATTCTCAATGTTCTGGAGCTTTCGGGCATTCCGCTCTTGGCGGCACAGAGAGGGGAAGAATTCCCCATCGTTATTGGCGGCGGACCCTGCGCGGTCAACCCCGAACCGGTGGCTGATTTCTTCGACCTCTTCAATATTGGAGAGGGAGAGGAGATGCTGCCTGAGATAGTAGCTCTCTACGTCAAAATGAAGGAAGCCGGCGCATCCAAGAAGGAATTTCTCCTCGAAGCGGCGCGCACGATCCCCGGCGTTTACGTCCCGTCACTCTATGACGTTGAGTACAATGAGGACGGAACGGTCAAATCATATACTCCGAACGCCGAGGGCGTTCCCGCCAAGGTTAGCAAGCGCATAGTAACCGACCTTGACACCATGTATTTCCCCGAGGCGGTCGTTATGCCCTACCTTGAAGCGGTCCAGGACAGAATAATGCTTGAGGTGTTCCGCGGATGCATTCGCGGTTGCCGATTCTGCCAAGCCGGAATGATTTACAGGCCCGTCCGTGAGAAATCACCGGAAACCCTGCTCCGCCAGGCAAGATGCCTCTACGAGGCAACGGGTTACGAGGAAATATCTCTGACCTCGCTTTCCACCTCCGACTACACCCGTCTGCCGGAGCTTACCGACGGACTTATTGATTGGACGCGCGAGAAAAACGTCAATCTTTCGCTTCCCTCGCTCCGCATCGACTCCTTCACAAAGGAGCTTATGGACAAGGTAGCATCAGTCCGCGCATCGTCCATCACTTTTGCCCCCGAGGCGGGAACACAGCGTCTGCGCGACGTTATCAATAAGAACGTTACGGAGGAAGACCTGATGCGTTCCGCATCGATTGCTTTCGGTGCCGGCAAGGAGCAGGTAAAGCTCTATTTCATGAGCGGTCTTCCCACGGAGACCGACGAGGATATAGAGGGCATTGCAAAGCTGGCGCGCGCAACGCTCGACCGGTTCTATGCAACGCCAAATCATAGCCGCCGTGCGCCCACGATCGGCGTCAGCGTTTCGTGCTTCGTTCCCAAGCCCTTCACGCCCTTCCAATGGGAAGCTCAAGACACCGTGGATGAGCTTATCCGCAAGCAGCAGCTGCTCAAGCCCCTCTTGCAGGATCGCAAGATCAAGTATCATCATCACGATGCCCGCGTTTCCCATATCGAGGCGGTTCTTGCACTCGGCGACAGAAGGCTTTCAAAGGCGCTCCTGCTCGCGCATGAGCGCGGATTCGGCTTTGATGCATGGGATGAGTACTTCGATGCCGAGGCATGGATGAAGGTATTTGCCGATTCCGGAATTGATACCGCCTTCTATGCAAACCGCCGCCGCGCGGATGACGAGGTCCTTCCTTGGGACGTCATCGACGTCGGCGTAACCAAAGAATTCCTTCTTCGCGAGAAGAAGAAGGCATACGAGGAAAAGACCACGCCCTCATGCCGCGAGCATTGCTCGGGCTGCGGCGCAAATTGCCTGGGAGGTAAGGATATATGCTGTCCGAATTCAAACAAATAAGCTATTATCCCGTCCTCGAGACACCTGCAACCGTCCGCCTCTGCTTCTGCAAAAAAGGCGCGCTTCAATATATATCGCATCTTGATCTGCAGCGCACGTTCCGCCGCATCCTTACTCGCGCGGAGCTTCCGCTTTGGTACACGCAGGGCTTCAATCCCCATCCGAAGCTTGTTTTCGGCCTGCCCCTGCCAATCGGCTGTGAGAGCGTTTGCGAGATGGCGGACATCAAGCTGACGCGCGATATGCCGTCCGAGGACATCCTCGCGCGCCTGCATAAAGCGACCGTAGCCGACCTTGATTTCTTTGACTGCTACCCGGCAGAGAGAAAATTTACGGACATTGCCGCGGCGCGCTACGAGTACGTCATCGACTGCGCATGCGACGACGAAATGCTCGATAAGATAGGCAGAGTTCTCTCAAACAGTCCGCTTACGGTGCTCAAGCATACAAAATCGGGCGAGAAGGAAGTGGATATCTTCCCGATGATAAAGGAATTCAGCCTTGAAAGAGAAGGCGAAAAACTCAAGCTCGGCGCTCTCCTCTGCGCAGGAAGCGCGGACAATCTCAGCCCCGAATACCTTCTCGAGGCACTCCGCAAGAGGCTGATCTTCTTGCGCGAGGAAGAAAATTATTCTATCCTGCGCCTATGTGTCTACGACGGCGCCGGCAAGATATTCAAGTAAGCACAAGGAAGTAAAAGAATGGATATCATTGAGATACGGCGGAATGTGGCAACCAACATTGCCGTCATGCGCAACGCCGCAGGATGGACGCAAGCGCATTTTGCCGAAAAACTCAATTATACGGATAAGGCAGTCTCCAAATGGGAGCGTGGCGAATCGGTGCCCGATATTGCCGTACTTTGGCAGATAGCGGATATGTTCGGCGTCAGCGTTGATTGGCTGATCTCAGATCATTCGGAGCATGAGCAAACGCCCGATGCCGCCGCCGTAAGAGCTTGGAAGAGGAATAAGATGTTTATTTCGCTTCTCTCCGCCGTCGGCGTCTGGTTTATCGCCACCATTGCCTTTATAGTAATGCAAACCATAGGCGCTGATATGGTTTGGTTGCCCTTTTTATGGGCAGTGCCCGGAACGTGCATTGATCTGCTCGTTTTTAATGCCATCTGGGGTAAATATAATGCCAATTTCGTCTTTATTTCGCTGATAATCTGGACCTTGATCGGCGCGATATACGTCACGATCGGGAATTGGTCGCTTTGGTATATCTTCATTTTCGGAATACCGCTTCAAATCGCAACGCTCTTCTGGTCACAAATAAGAAGATCAAAAAAGCCGTAACTTCTGTTAAGCCGTAACTTCTGTTACGGCTTTAACTACGGCGTAGAAAGGAAGGTGCGCGCACGCGCGTGCTTCATTGACTGATTTACATGATGCCAAATTACAAAATAACCAGATTTGCCTGCTATTCGTCATATTTGACCATGGCGGCAATATTTGCGCTTCCGCCCCTCCTCTTGGCAACGTACCACGATATGTACGGCATTTCATACACCCTGCTTGGAACGCTCGTGCTGACGAATTTCATGACACAGCTTTCGATAGACATGATTTTCGTATTTTTTTCAAAGTATTTCAATCCGAAATCGGTGGTAAGGATAATGCCGCTCATCACGTCGGCAGGACTGACGGTGTATGCGCTCTCGCCCCTGCTGTTTCCGAGTAAAGTTTTTCTCGGACTTTTGCTCGGAACAGTAATATTTTCGATTTCGGCAGGACTTTCCGAGGTGCTTCTCAGCCCCGTTATTGCCGCTCTGCCGTCCGATAATCCGTCGCGCGATATGAGCCTGCTTCATTCGCTCTACGGCGTTGGAGTTGTCATGGTAATTGTCATCAGCACTGCGTTTTTTGCGCTATTCGGCAATGAAAATTGGACATATCTTGCTCTTCTGTTTGCCGCTCTTCCGCTCTTAAGCGCCGCCCTTTTCATGCTCTCGCCCATACCCGATATGCAAGGAAAGGAAAAAAACGACGGTGGCAAAACGACAAAACGCCGCACGCTCGGACTTGCCTTTTGCGTATGCTGTATCTTCTTCGGAAGCTGTGCTGAAAACACGATGTCGAATTGGGTATCAGGCTTTATGGAGACTTCCGTCGGCATTGATAAGGCATTCGGAGACATCCTCGGCGCGGCAATGTTTGCCGTCCTTTTGGCGGCAACGAGAATAGCTTACGCAAAATACGGCAAAAGTATATCAAAAATGCTTACGGTCGGCATGATCGGAGCAATTCTTTGCTATCTTATCGCCGGATTGTCAAACAATACCGTTGTTGTGCTGAGTGCCTGCGCATTGACCGGACTTTTTACCTCCATGCTCTGGCCGGGTTCGCTTATACTTATGGAAGAGAATCTTCCCGGCATCGGTGTTGCCGCATATGCCCTGATGGCATCGGGCGGCGACCTCGGAGCATCAGTTGCGCCCCAGCTTATGGGCATGGTGGTTGACGGCGTCAGCTCTTCGTCGCTCGCCGCCGGGCTTTCGCTGAAGCTCGGTTTGAGCGTCGAGCAGCTCGGCATGAAGGCAGGCATGCTCGTTACAACGCTTTTTCCGGTATGCGGACTAATCGTGCTTTTGCTTGCTCTGAGATATTTTAATAAAAATAAAAATTGCTGACCCTGCGGCCGGCAATTTTTATTTTTTCATTATTTCATTTCAATAAGGCTTTCATCCCACATTTCGGGAGCCTCGTAGCCGAGGAGATTTACGACGGTTGCCGCAACGTTGGAAAGGCCGAACTGTCCCTTATTTTCCTTGAGAGAGATTCTGCCCTCGCCCGTTGCATCGTAGATTATGCAGGGGACGGGATTGAGGGTGTGGGAGGTCTTTGCCTTGTAGGAGCCGTCCTTGTTGAGCTTGGGAGCCTTGGTTTTCTTATCAAGCTCTGCCATTTCGTCGGCGTTTCCGTGGTCTGCGGTGATGATTGCAACGCCGCCGAGCTTGTCAACTACCGTAAGGATCCTTGCAAGCTGGAGGTCAAGGGCTTCCATGGAGCAAACGGTTGCAAGGAGGGAGCCTGTGTGGCCGACCATGTCGCCGTTCGGGAAGTTTACGCGGAGATAGCGGTACTTGCCTGATTCCAGACATTCAATGAGCTTGTCCGTGATCTCTGCGCACTTCATCCACGGTCTCTGCTCAAAGGGAATGACGTCGGAGGGAATCTCAATGTAAGTTTCAAGCTCCTCGGAGAACTTGCCGGATCGGTTTCCGTTCCAGAAGTAGGTCACATGTCCGTATTTTTGCGTCTCAGAGATGGCAAGCTGCGAAATGCCGCTGCCTGCGAGGTACTCGCCCAGGGTATTTGTGATTTCGGGAGGAGAAACGAGGTAACGTGAGGGAATGTGCAGGTCGCCGTCGTACTCAAGCATGCCGGCATACACTACGTTTGGATGACGAACGCGGTCGAACTTATTGAAGCTCTCGCCCTCGTCAAAGGTGCGTGAGATCTCAAGCGAGCGGTCGCCGCGGAAGTTGAAGAAGATGAAGCTGTCGCCGTCCTCAACCGTGCCGAGGGGCTTGCCGTCCTTGGCAATAACGAATGCAGGGAGATCCTGGTCGATAACGCCAAGCTCCGAACGGTAGGTCTTGACTGCTTCCTCCGCGGATGCAAACTGTCTGCCCTCGCCGAGAACGTGGGTGTGCCAGCCGCGCTCAACCATCGACCAATCCGCCTCATAGCGGTCCATCGTGATCTTCATGCGTCCGCCGCCGCTTGCAATGCTGACGTCGAAGTCCGCACAGCGCAGGGAGGAGAGGAAATCCTCAAAGGGAAGAATGTAATCGAGAGCGGAGGTCTCGCCGACGTCGCGGCCGTCGAGAAGGATGTGAACGCGCACCTTGTGCACGCCCTCCTCCTTAGCGCGGACGAGCATTGCCTTGAGGTGGTCGATATGTGAGTGAACGTTACCGTCCGAGAAAAGGCCGAGGAAGTGCAGAGTGGAGCAGTTGGTCTTTACGTTGCTTATGAGAGTACGCCATGTTTCGGAAGCGAACATCTTGCCGCTTTCGATGGACTGAGAAACGAGCTTTGCGCCCTGCGCAAAGACCTGACCTGCGCCGAGAGCGTTGTGGCCGACCTCGCTGTTGCCCATGTCGTCGTCGCTGGGCAGACCGACGGCAGAGCCGTGCGCCTTAAGTGTAACGCAGGGGTGGCTACTCAGGAGCCTGTCAAGTGTGGGAGTGAATGCGCGGCTGACCGCATTGGTAGGTCCTTCGGGAGCAATTCCGACGCCGTCCATGACGATGGTCAGAACGGGACCCTTCACGGGCGCGTACGCGGCTTTTCTGAGTTCTTTCATTTGCAAAAAATCCTTTCGCTTAAGAAATAAAATATAATCTTATATAGTATAACTTATTTTCGCAAAAAATCAAGTCTTTTATGTTAAAATAGAGGAATTTTTTTCATATTTGAGCAAAAAAGTTATAAAAAATCAATTTGTTAATATTCAAGGCATTGACTTGACAAGTAAAAAGGGGTATAATTATTATGTAATAATTTTTCTTTTGAAAGGAACAATAAAATGTCAGAAGAATGCACTCACAACTGTTCAACCTGCTCCGCAAATTGCTCGTCACGCAAAGAGGCGCAGGATCTCCATGAACCGGCCAATGCCAAAAGTAATATCAAGCACGTCATAGGCGTAGTCAGCGGCAAGGGCGGCGTAGGCAAATCCCTCGTCACCTGCATGCTCGCAGTTCTCCTTCAGCGCAAGGGCTATCGCGTAGGTGTTCTTGATGCAGATATCACCGGCCCCTCCGTTCCCAAGGCCTTCGGCGTTAAGTCCGAGGTTACCGGAAGTGAGGACGGTATGTTCCCACCCACAACCGAGAAGGGCATTGAGATAATGTCCGTAAATCTCCTGCTTGAGGACGAGAGCCGCCCCGTAATCTGGCGTGGTCCCGTTATCGCAGGTACCGTCAAGCAGTTCTGGAAGGACACCGTTTGGGGAGATCTTGACGTCCTCCTCGTTGACTGCCCTCCCGGCACGGGCGACGTTCCGCTCACCGTTTTCCAGAGCCTGCCCCTCGACGGCGTTGTCATCGTTTCCAGCCCTCAGGAGCTTGTTTCCATGATCGTAGGTAAGGCGGCGAATATGGCGAATATGATGAATATTCCCGTTCTCGGTCTTGTTGAGAACATGAGCTACGTCCTCTGCCCCGATTGCGGAAAGCGCATTAATATTTACGGTGACAGCCACATCCTCGAGATCGCGCAGAGCTTCGGCTATGACGTTCTCGGCCAGATTCCGCTCGATGCAAAGCTCGCCGCTTACTGCGACGAGGGCAAGATCGAGGAAATGGACGCGGACTATCTCGATATAGCCGCTACGGTCATCGAGCACCGTCTCGGCCTTTCAGACTGATGCTTGATCACATCAAAAAGCTCGTAAAAGAGCGGTGGTTCGTTATCCTGCGAAACACCATAATACTCGTCATGCTTTTCGCGCTGCTCTTTGCAATCACCGTCATGTCGCTCAATGCCGCCGTTATCGCCGCCACGAAGGATAGGATAATATCCGTCGGCACGGCGGCACAGCTGACGGATATCGACTGCATTCTCGTCCTCGGCTGTGGAGTTCGGGGGGACGGTACGCCCTCCGATTATCTGCGCGACCGCCTTGACACCGCTTTTGCGTTATACGAGGCAGGCGCTTCGGACAGGCTTTTGATGACGGGTGATCACGGCACGGTTGAATACGACGAGGTCAACACCATGCTTGCCGAGGCGGAAGCCGCCGGAATCGACCGCAAATACGTCTTTACCGATCACGCGGGCTTCTCCACCTACGAGAGCATTTACCGCGCCAAGGAGATATTCGGCGCGGACAGAATAATCATCGTCTCGCAGGAATATCACCTCTACCGTTCCCTGTATATCGCCGAGAAGCTCGGCATAGAGGCTTACGGCGTGAGCGGCGACTTTGTGGTCGGCGAATTTCAGCAAAGACGCGAGTTTTTCGCTCGCACCAAGGACTTTTTCTTCGCTCTCATCAAGCCCGAGCCTACATACCTCGGCGACTATATCCCGATAAGCGGCGATGCTTATCCTTCACACGACAACTAATACGGCCACTTGCGGCTAATGACAACTAATATTTACATAGGAGAATTTCTATGGTTACAGTATCTTTTCCCGGCCTTGGAATATTTGATATCAGCTTTAACAAGGTCGCATTCACCATCCCGATAGGGAACGGCATTGAGGTCCGCTGGTACGGTATCATCATCGTCACCGGCATAATTCTTGCCTTCCTCTACGCTGATTATCGCAGAAAGCAGGAGGGCGTGTCCTTTGACGACCTGCTTGACTATGCGATCTTTGCCGTTATCAGCGGTATCGTCGGCGCGCGCCTTTACTATGTCATAACATCCGACCACGATTACAGCTTTGCGGAGATATTTCAAATCTGGAACGGCGGTATTGCAATCTACGGTGCAATAATAGGCGGCGCGATAGCGTTGCTCGGCGTTTCGCTGTACAAAAAGATCAAATGGCAAAAGGTATTCGACATGGTCTGCCCCGGCGTTATGATAGGTCAGATAGTCGGTCGTTGGGGAAATTTCTTCAACGGCGAAGCATACGGCTCGGCGCCCGCCGAGGGAAGCTTTCTTTATGCGTTCAGAATGGAGCTTTTACATGAGGGTTGGTCAACCGCCAAGGTGGTTCAGCCGACTTTCCTCTATGAATCCGTTTGGAATCTCATCGGATTTGTCATCATCAATCTTCTTTACAAAAAGAAAAAATACGACGGTCAGGTCTTTTTAATGTATATTACATGGTACGGCCTCGGCAGAATGATGATCGAGGGACTGCGAACGGACAGCCTTTGGGTCGGAAAATTCCGTATCTCCCAGCTCGTCGCGGGAATGTGCTTCATCATCGGAACCGCGCTTCTGATATACTTCGGTATTCGCGCACGCAGAAATGCACGCCTTGCCGTTGCCGACGGCGAGCCGTCGGCTTACGGGGCGATCCTTTCCGAAACCGAAGAGAAAAAGATCGAGGAAGCTAAACCCGTAAACGAGGAAAGTGAAAGCACCAAACCCGAGGAGGATCACCCGGATGTCGGCAATACTGATTGACGGTAAGCTCGTCAGCGCAAAGCTGCGCGGCGAGGTTACCGAGAAGAGAATTGAATTTGAAGCTCGGCGCGGCAGAAAGCCCGGGTTGTGCGTTATCAGAGTGGGCGAGGACCCGGCGTCCGTCGTCTACGTTCGCAATAAGCTCCGTGCTTGCGAGGAGGTCGGCTTTACATCGACCTGTAATATCCTTCCGGAATACTTCACCACCGAGCAGGTGATTGCCGAGGTGGAAAAGGTCAACGAAGACCCTGCGGTTGACGGCTTGCTGGTTCAGCTTCCCCTGCCGAAGCATATCGACGAGGCAAGGGTCGTTGCAGCCGTCGCGCCCGAAAAGGACGTTGACGCCTTCGGAAAGCTCGATGCCGGTCACCTCAGCCTTGATGAAGGAAACGTGCTTCCTTGCACCCCTGCCGGTATCATGGAGATGCTCAAGCATTACGATATCCCCGTGTCGGGCAAGGAATGTGTCGTGGTCGGTCGCTCTAACATAGTCGGCAGACCCATGGCGGCACTCCTGCTTGCCGCGGACGGCACGGTAACGATTGCGCACAGCCGCACACCCGACCTCGGAGCGGTCACAAGACGCGCGGATATACTCGTCAGCGCCGTCGGCAGAGCCGGACTTATTACCGCCGATATGGTCAAGCCGGGCGCCGCGGTCATTGACGTCGGTATGAACCGAAACGCCGAGGGAAAGCTTTGCGGAGATGTGGATTTTGAGTCGGTCAAGGAGGTTGCCGGCTTCATCACCCCCGTTCCCGGAGGTGTCGGCCCCATGACGGTCACCATGCTGATCTGCAATACGCTCTATGCGGCGGAAAATCACACGAAATAAAAAATCAAGCCCCGAGGCAATGCCTCGGGGCTTGGTACTTAATCAGGTGAAATTACGTTTGTAGTAGATAATCAGAACTACGAGTGCCACGATAATGATTGCGATGATGACTATCCACAAATAGAGAAGTGAGGATGTGCCGCCGCCGGAGGTACCCTGAGTGGTGTCGTCACCTGTGCCGGGATCATCGGGAGAGGTGGTCTGCTCGGATACGCCGGGAGTTTCAACAGAGGAGCTTTCCGGGGGGGGATTCGTCGTGTCGTCCGTCGTCGTATCATCCGGATCGGTGGTAACATCGGTCGTATTATCCGAGGATGGCGGTGTATCGGGAGTATCAACCGGGTCCGTGGTCTGTTCCGACGTTGTAGTGCCTCCGTTTACCGTTATGGGAAGTGCTATGCGAAGACCGCGGAATTCAAAAACGATCTCTCTGGTATCGGCGGTAATAACGGAGGGACTGTATGTATAGTAACCGTCGGGAACGAACTGATATCCGAGCGTTCTGTCCGCATACACGATAAGCAATTCCACACCCGTGGGATCGAATTCTTCGCCGATCTCGTAAACGGTCTTGACAGGATATCTTGAAACGATGATATTTTCGATCGCCGTCGGTTGTACGGTGACCTCGATGGGGTAGGTGATCTGGCCGCCCTCGTATTCGTATACGGCGTAGACGATGACCTTTTCGGCAGAGTCGGCGCGAAGAACGAACGCAGTTTCAAGCGAGGGAGAGAAGGAGAAAATCGAAAGCTCAACTATGGAGCCGTCGTTGTAGATCAGGCTGAGCTTGAGACCGTCAGGGTCGAACGTCTCGCCTTCTTTGTAATCGAGCTTGACAGGGGATGAGGTCGCAACCAAAGCAACGGGAATCTTCTTGGTGACGACGATGGGGAAGGAAACGGAGCAATACTTGTCGGCATCGCCGTCGTTGGCGGAGATTACGACCGTGGTGACGTCCGTGGTGAGCGGAGCATCGAGTGCGGGGGTAAACGTAAGTATGCGAGGATCGACTATCGTTCTGGTGCCGTCGGAAAGATACGCTTCAATTATAAGTCCGGACGTATTGATCAATCCGCCTTCAAAGTAATTGAGAACGTCGGGCGCACCGATGATATTCAGAGAAACGATGTATGCATCATCTCCAACCTTGATGGAAAGGCTTGTGGAAGCGCCGAAATAAGTAACAGCTACGGAGTTATCCGCCGCCGTAAGAGGGTCTGAAACGATGAGCTGATAATCGTCGTCGCCAAGCACCTTTCTCGTGCCGTTGGAATACTGAATTGCCACGATAAGTCCCGTGCTGTCAAAGGTCTCGCCGATCTCATACTGAACTTTATTGGGGTTCATTACAATATTGAGCGTTCCGACGGGAAGCTCGGTCTTAAGGAAAGCCGCAAGATCGAAGCCGTTGTGCGAGATTGCTATTTTACTGCCTGCGGCAATAATTTCAGGCGCGGAGATCTCAACCTGTGCGGTAACGTCGTACACGGTGGTATCTTCATAGACCGCGTTGACTCTGACCTCACCGTTGGCAAAAGCATCGCCGTAATAATAAACGGGTTTGATTCCGGTGACGGTATAGCTTACGATTACGCAGACATTGAGTTCGATGTTTTCGGTAAACGTATCGGCAATCAAGGTCGCGGCAAACTTTTTGTTGTCATCGGGCGTTACAAGCTCGGTGGCTGCCGAGATGTCATATTCGGTGATGACCTTTGAGACGGTTTTCGCATCATCGTAATAAGCCGTAACGGTTAGTCCTTCCGGTTTTACGAGTGGCTGAGCCTGATAAACGCTTACGCTGTCAAGACCTTCGATTTCAATTCCGAGAATGGGAGAGACCTGAATATCAAGAGAGGCAGATAGGCTTTTGCCTTCGCCGACGCTGTAGCTGACGTTCAACGACGTCGTGAAAGCGGAGAGGGGCGTTTCAAGCGCCGGATAAAAGCTGCACGCGTCAAGCTCAAGCGGCTCCGAGGTGCCGTCCGTGTAGATCAGGGTAACGGTGAGCGTTGATTGGTCAATGAGGTCAAGAGCGAGATAATCGGTCTTGGTTGCCGTAAGTTCGATCTTGTCGATTACCTTCGGCGCGGGAACGACCGTTATGGGCACCTCAAACGTAAAGCCTTCAATACTGAAGGAGATCGAGGTCATGCCGAGAGTAAGCTCTCCGTAATGAGCTGAGGTCGCCTCGGAGAGGGGGGCTTCGCGCTCGCCGTTCTCGTATTTAATCTTCAGAATAAATCCGCCGGTGTCAAAAAGCTCACCCTCGAAATATTCCGTCTTTCCCGGGGTCTTTATCTCAATCGCCACGGGTGTCAGAACGGGAGGGTCGGTAACATCAGGTTCGGTACCGGTAACTTCGGACGTTTCCGGGTCGGTCGCTTCGGGTTCGGTTCCGGTTCCGGTAATTTCCGAGGTTTCCGGCTCGGTAAGTTCCGCAGGAACGGATGTCTCATCCGTAACCTGTGAGAGTTCGGTGCTTATTTCTCCTGTTTGGTCTGCGAACGAGGGCATTACGCAGATGGAAATAAGACTGCAAACACAGATCAGTAATATAAAGAACTTGAATTTTTTTGCCATATATCTTAACCGTCCTTTCGGGTATTATTTCTCATTATTTATTATATCATTTGAAAGGTTAAAAGTCAATAATGATTTTGTTAATAAAGCATTTAGAAAGTAAAAAAGGTTATCGCCGCGGCGATAACCTTTTTTACTGCGAAAAGCATTAGTCGGCGTAAACGCTGACCTGCTTCTTTCCGCCTGCCTTGTGCTCAAACTTGACTCTACCATCAATGAGAGCGAAGAGAGTGTGGTCGGTGCCCATGCCGACGTTGTTGCCGGGATGGATAGCGGTGCCTCTCTGTCTGATGATGATATTGCCGGCGATTACGGGCTGACCGTCAGCCTTCTTGACACCGAGTCTCTTGGATTCGCTGTCACGGCCGTTCTTGGTGGAGCCTACGCCTTTCTTATGAGCAAAGAACTGTAATGAAAGTCTAAGCATTTCAATTTTCCTCCGTTTAGTTTTTCCGCCGATTGCGGATGCGGTGCGTCGTAATCAGATGTAGTCGCGGTCTTCAACGTCAACTTCAAGGAAATCTCCGTACTCAAGCGTGAGATCGTTGAGCTGGTAATAGTAAGCCATGAAAAGCCCCGATACCGCATATCTCTTGCGCTCGTCGTCTTCAAATTCGGGGAGTGCCGCCTTCGAGGATACCTTTATCTTCGTTGCGCCCTCGTTGATATCATATCTGATATCTGAAGCATAAGCGATCTCAACGGCATTGACGATCAGCATCGTCATGGCCGAAAGAGCAGAGCAGAGAATGTCGTCCCCCGCATCGCCGTAGCCCGTGTGTCCCGTTTCCTCAAAGCCCCAAAATGTTCCGCCGCTTCTGTAAAATACGACTTTTGTCATTTCAAATTAGCCTACGATCTTGGTGATCTGAACCTTGGTATAGGGCTGTCTGTGACCGATCTTCTTCTTCTCGTTCTTCTTAGCCTTGTACTTAAGGACATAGATCTTCTTGTTCTTACCGTTAGCAAGAACGTTAGCAGTTACGCTTGCACCTTCAACGGTGGGAGTGCCTGCAACGAAGCCGTTGTCGTTCGACATAGCCATAACCTTGTCAAAAACAACCTCGCTGCCTTCTTCTGCGCCGAGCTTCTCGATAAAGATGATATCGCCCTCGGTGACTTTGTACTGCTTTCCGCCGGTTTCAATAATTGCGAACACGAAAAGCACCTCTCTTTCATTATAGACTCGCTGTACCTCGGCGATGCCTTTTTCAAGGCATACTTAAAAGAGCCGATTTCAAGCGGCATATTATTATACAACGAAACTTTCATATTGTCAATAGCTTTTTCGAATTTTTTTCGTAAAATTGCCGAAAAAGTCGAATATTATGAAAATCCCACCCCGAATACATGTATTTTTATGCATTTTTTGCGCCTGAACGGATGAGAATTTAATACTTTTATATTGACTTTATAACAACAAAGTGCTATAATATTCCTATTATTAATTTGATTTCATATTTATTGAATTTATATTATTATGTAGACCGTGAGGACCGTTTTGTGAATAGTTTTTACAGTAAATTAAATATACGAATGAGGTGCGCGGTGCTTCTCAGAGCTTTTCTTTGCGGAATTGCTTCGGGAATGCTGATGGCGGCGGTATATGTCGCCGTTTTCAAGCTCCTCGGTAACGAGCCTGACCTCCTTGCGGCAATTTGCGCCGGATGCGGAGTGGCGCTTTTCACGTTTGCCTTGTTTCTTTTGATTGCAAGACCTACCAAACGAAGAATTGCCGCAGAGCTTGACCGCCGCTTGGGTCTTAACGAAAAAGTACGGACGATGGTCGAGTTTGCCGATGCCGAAGGCGATATGATAGAAGTTCAGCGCGAGGATACGGTCTGTATTCTTGAAGCCGCGCCGAAGAAAGCGTTCAGGAGCCGCCGTGCGGCACTCAACGCAATCTTCCCGGCAATAGCCGCCGTTTTGCTTGTCGTTTCCTTCCTTCTGCCTGTTATTGCCGCTCCCGATAATCCTCCCGATGACACTATTGATGAGAGCGACCTTTGGGCACTCACCGAATGGCATATTACGGCAGTCCGCGAGCTTATTGAACAGATCAAGTCGTCCGAAATGTACGAAAGTGCCAAGCCGCGACTGACGGGCGAGCTTGAAAAGCTGCTTTCGGACCTTGCACCGGTCACATCCAAGACGGCAATGAAGCAACGAGTTATCACCTCAATGGTTGCCATCGACGCCGTCGCGGACGAGATCAATACCTACACCAAGCTTGCAACCGCTCTGGGGGCATCGTCAAGCAAGACGGTGGCGGAGTTTGCGAGTGCGATGGGAGTTCCCTCCGATCCCATAAACGAGACCGAGTTTGCGGCAATCGTCGCATCATTCAAGGAAGAAACGCTGAAAAACGAGCTTTCGTCATTTGCTTACGCACTTGAGGCGGCGGCGGATTCCGCAGGCACGGAAAACGACGACCTGCTTTACACCGCCATCTGCGAGAGCGCGGCTCTGCTTAGGGATTATTCCTCAAAAGTCGGCACAGACGGCGCCGAGTCGCTTTCCTCGGTATTCGAGGAGGTTGCAAGACGCATAAGTCTTGCGCTTGACGGTCAGGGAATAAACCGATCGGTATCAAATAGCACCATTGACGGGCTTATGATCATTTTCGGCGTCGCGTACGGTGAGCTTCCCGAGGAGCTTCGCGTTCGCAATGACGGCGAGGTCGGCACCGAGGGCAACGAATACGAGGAAAAGGATAATGACGATATCCTCAACCCCGGCGGTCTCGGTGGTGGAGAGGTCATATACGGAAGCAACGACCTCATTTACTATCCCAAGGACGACGTTTATATCCGCTACGGCGACGTTATTGACGAATATAACGGCAAAAAGACCTCGATGATCGAGGATTCGCCAATGCCCGATGCGGTAAAGGATTTTATTGATAAATATTTCGCAAACCTTTACAATAAAAAGGAAAGCAACGATTGAGAAAGGGAAGAATCCAATGGATAATAAGGAAAAAGTGATTTCGTTCAGAGATAAAGTGGCTGCTGTCAAGTCGGAACTGGCAAAGGACATGGTCGGCCAGCAGGAGGTGGTTGACAACGTCATCATCGCCATCATTGCAGGCGGAAACGTCCTTCTCGAAGGCGTTCCCGGCGTTGGTAAAACAAGACTTGTCCGCTCGCTCGGCAGAGTTCTGAACCTCCCATTCTCGAGAATCCAGTTCACCCCCGACCTGATGCCCTCCGACGTAACCGGTACCAATGTCATTGAAAAGGACGCGGACGGTAAGATGAACACCGTCTTCCGCAAAGGCCCGATCTTCACAAACCTCGTCCTTGCCGACGAAATAAACCGTGCTACCCCGAAAACCCAGTCAGCAATGCTTGAGGTAATGCAGGAGCATAAGGTGACCATAGGTACGGATACGCATGTTCTCGCCGAACCGTTCTTCGTGCTTGCAACGGAGAACCCCATCGAGCAGGACGGCACCTATCCGCTTCCCGAGGCGCAGATGGACCGTTTCGTTTTCAAGCTCATCATGACCTTCCCCGGTCAGAAGGAGCTTGCGGACATCGTTAAGATGACGCAGATCACCATGGCGGAGACGGCGGACACCGTTCTCGACGGTGGGGAGATACTTGAAATGCGAGAACTGGCTTCTACGGTTCCGATCATCGACGACGTTCTCGATTACGCAGTCAGATTGGTAACCATGACACATCCCGAGCTTGACGGCGCGTCCGAAGTTGCGAAGAAGTACATAAAGTACGGAGCATCCCCCCGTGCGGCGCAGGCTCTCGTCAGCTGCGCAAAGGTTCGCGCACTCATAAACGGCAATTATAACGTTTCCTACGAGGATATTGACGCTCTCGCTCTTCCCGTTCTCCGCCACAGAGTAAAGGTAAACTATACCGCAGTAAACGAGCACCTCGGCATTGACGACGTCATTGCCATGCTAATCAAGGCAAATAAGAAATAAACCGTATGGCAAACAGATTCGTTATTAACGAAGAGCTTCTCTCGCAGATAGAGACCCTGCAGATAATTCTCAAGAACAATGCCGCGGGCATGTTCGGCGGAATGCGTCGCAGTAAGAATTACGGCTCCTCCTGCGAGTTTGCCGATTACCGCGACTATATGCCGGGCGACGATATCATGAAGATAGATTGGAATGCGTACGCGCGCTTTGAAAAGCTTTATCAGAAGCTTTATTTCGACGAGCGTCAGATGCATACCCGAATCTATATTGATGCAAGCCGTTCGATGCAATACGGCGACGAAAAGAAGGCAGAGCAGGCTCTGAGGCTCGCCGCCACCATAGCATACCTTTCCGTCTGTGAGATGGACAAGGTGTCGATATACGTCATAAGAGAGGGAAGTGCCGAGAGCATTATTTCCTCGATAGTCGGCAAGGAAGCCTATCTTTCCGAGATCGGTAAGCTCAACGCCGTCGATTTTGAAGGTGACAGCCATATAAGCCGCGCCATTCTGCCCTCAAAGGTCGGCATGGGCGACGGTCTGTCCGTAATCATATCGGATTTTATGACCGAAAACAATTTTGAGGATGCCATAGATTTCCTCGTTGACCGCAAAAGGGACGTTCTCTGTATGCAGGTCATGACACGCGAGGAGCAGAATCCGCAGATACGCGGAAAAATGCACCTCTTTGATTCCGAGGACGCTTCCCGTTTCTATCGCAAGAATATAGATAAAGAGATCGTCCGTGCGTACAAAGAAGCTCTTGCCTACGTTAAGAGCCGAATATCCGATTATTGCCGCTCGCGCGGAGCGGACTACATGTTCGTTTGCGCAGATGATACGGTAAGCGAGATATTCTTTGAAAAATTAGTCAATACCGGAGTGTTAAAGTGAATTTCCTTTATCCATTGGGTCTGTTGGGCTTGATCGGGATTCCCATACTGATTCTTATTTACATAATCAAAAGTAAATATGCGGAGCAAACGGTCGCGTCCACCTACCTTTGGACACTCAGCGAGAAGTTTCTCAAACGCAAGAAGCCGATAAGTCCGCTCGCCGGCATTATCAGCTTGATTTTGCAGATTCTTGCCGTGACCGCCATCTCGCTGATTATCGCACATCCCATAATAACGATCCCCGGTTCCGCGCAGGAGTATTGCTTCATTCTCGATGCTTCGGGAAGCATGAACGCCGAGGAGAACGGCATCAGCCGCTTTGACCGCGCAAAGGAGCAAATAGAAGAGCGCATAAAGACATCGTCTGACGGCAGCCGATATACCCTTATTACCGTCAGCAACCTGACAAACACCGTTTTTGAGCAGATTACGGATAAAAAGCAGGCTCTTGAAATGCTTGACGAGCTGAAAGTGGGCTACGTTGACATTGAGCTTACCGGTGCCATCGGCATCGCGCAAAAATATTTTGATGATAACAGATCGGCAAAGACCGTACTTTTCACAGACACCTCGTATGAGCAGGCAACGAATATCGAGGTCGTAAACATTGCCGGGTCGGAGAAAAACACCGCAATTTCCGGCGTTAATTGGGTAATCGCCGACGGTCAGCTGACCTTGACAGGTCGTGTCGACTCTT
>JBJDZD010000002.1:0-4312 GCA_051867815.1 Eubacteriales bacterium
CCGTACAAGGGCAAGATACGCAAGAGCGGCACGTGGTGCGTGGCGATGGTAAACGACCATCTCTACGAAGGTCGGTTCACGCCCACCAACGCCGACGGCAAGCGAATCTCTCGCAACATCTACGCACAGACGAGAGAGAAATGTGAAGAAAAACTCGCGGTGCTGATTGTGGAAATGAAAGCGGAGAAGGAAAGGCGAAAGAAAGAGAGTGCGTAAAAGACATAGGGCTGACAAGCGGTCAGCCCTTAATATATTAGAATGCGATATGGAAAATTATAGTTAAAACAAAAATGCTATGCCACATAACGAAACACAAATATATACCACGACAAACAAAACGGGAACTCTTTTTTCGCTATTTGTAAAGGATACATATTTTCTTTTATTCAACTTATCCGATAATGCCGCCCACTCTGCATCGTATAAAGATGCGGGTAATTGCTTTTCTATGTAGCTTATAACTTTCATTTTGCTACTATTAAGGTCTCCGTATGAAGCCAAAAGCTTGATCCAAGAAACAGACAATATAATACCTACCACGGATAGAAGTATACCTGTGAAAAACTTGTATATCGGAAGTATATCAAGTGCCCAAATTATTCCGAATGCTGCCATCAAGGCTGAATTTATCGAAATGTAAAAGTTATTAACATTTTGTCTTCTGGAAACAAGATCCTCGGATGTCTGCAAAAAAACTTTATATTGTTCCAACAAAATGCTTTTGTCGATTGCATCAATTCCTTGATTAAATACTTTATACTCACCAGACTCATGTTTTATTATTAGTTCTGTAATTGTGTTAAAATCCGATGACTTACTATAGAGTGTTTTTTGTCCAGAAAAAGAGTCCGAGACTTGTAGTGTCGAGTTTAACTCGAATGATTCATTCAGTTTAACTGTGTATATGGGTTTTTGCAATTTTATGGCAGTACGAATCTCCCAATCAATATTCTCACTTGTATGTGAATTTTCCCCGACGAAAAATATAACCATTTGCGATTTCTTGATTTTTTTCTTGGCATCAACCTTCCAGAATATGCCTCCGTTTTTTAAGACAAGAGGATTAAAAGAATGACAAGATTGTTTGATGATAGAAAGATTTCTTTCAACTTCCGCTCGGTCTTTCCCAGAATGAATTACAAAAACATTCATTTTTTCGACTTCCTTTTCATAATAAAAAAGCCGCAAGGATGACCCTTACAGCTTTGATTTGCGGTCAAAGCCGCGTTTTTGGTACTCAGATGCCTTATGAATACCGGAATTGGTCGGAGTGGGGAGAATCGAACTCCCTCGAATCTTGGTCCCAAACCAAGCGCCATCCCATTAGGCGACACCCCGAAGTATATATTATGCTATTATTATACCACAAAATAGACCAATTGTCTATATTTTTTGTAAAAAAACTCTGCGCCTCCGGGGATTTTTGAGGCGCAGTAGTACGTTATTCCAGCGTCAAGCTGTCGCAATTGAGGAAATCGTGCGCGGAGATGAGTGGATTTGTGGGTGTCATTTTCTCGGCGCCGCATCTTTTACAATAAACGTGCAGTCCTTCCGCCGTTATTCCAGCGTCAAGCTGTCGCAATTGAGGAAATCGTGCGCGGAGATGAGTGAATTTGTGGGTATCATTTTCTCGGCGCCGCATCTTTTACAATAAACATGCAGTCCTTCCGCCGTTATTTCCGCGGCGTAGTCGCCGTCGTAGGGCGTGGTCGGCTCGCCGGCTTCCGCGGAATCGGCGATATCGGCACTATCGGCATGTTCGGGGTGGCATTTGCAATAGATCTTGCCCTCCGCGTCAAGATCGTGAACGACGAAATTTACGATCTCGAATATCTGCGGATCGGGAAGCGCTTGCTCGTCGGCATCAAGGTCACGGAAGCTGTCTATTCCGTTTTCCTCCAGCAGGTCGAGAAGCTCAAGCTCGTTCCTTGCCAGCTCTGCCTTAACGTGGTTCTGTTCGCCCATGAAGCAAATGTTGATTCCGGAATAGGGGCAGGGAAGCATGAATATGTCCTTGCCGTAGAAAAGAGAGGGGTTAACGGTGAAGATATGGGGCTTGCCGCAGAAGATGCAGGGCACGGAAAGACGCACGGTACCGTCCGCCGACATTGTTATATCAAGCGCGGAGTTATCTCTTTGCGAGTTTTCATTTCCCATATGCTCATTCAGGGAAGCACAATCGGGATTCGTACATTTGAGCCTGACGCGGTCGGCGGAGAGATTGAAAACTCCGACAGCGCTCATGATGCCGCTGCCGCAGGAGGGGCAACGGTATGCAACTGTGGTGCTCTTTGGTTCTATTATCACGGGAGCTACCTCCAAAAACTGTTCTTTACAGTATATGATTTACAGCCGGTTAAGTTCATATACAAAATAAATCCGCACTGCACCGCGTGCAGTGCGGATTATTGAGTATCAATTATCTGAGAGAACTGATAGCGGACTCCTTCGCGGTGTAGCCGTAGGTCTTGCTGTTTTCTTCGATCCAATCCTCAAAGAGGTCGGAGAGAACTCCGCTGAAGGCATCTGCCTTCCATGCGACCTTACCGTCGCCGATAAAGTACATAACATGGTAGCCGTAGGTGGTCTCAACGATATCGGTGTCGCCGACCTGACGGGCCTCGTCGAAGATCCAATCCTCGAATTCCTCGACCATCTGGCCTTTCTTTACGTTCTCATAAGTAACGTTGGAGTCTGCGGTGTGCTCCTCGGCAAGCTTTTCGAACGCTTCCTGAGTCTTTTCGCCCTCAAGGAACTCGGCAAGGAGCTTTTCAGCCTCTGCCTTGGCTTTCGCCTTTTCCTCATCGGTGATCTTGGTGCCTTCCTTGTAGTCGTTGAAGCTTACGAGGAGGTGTGCAACATCCTTGGTCTCGGACTCGTCGATGTGAGAGGGAGTCTTGAGCATGTAGACTGCGTATGTGGAGCTTTTGTCGCCTTCGTTCTTGATGAGCTTGGTGTCGTTTGCCTTGGTTTCTTCGTCAAAGAGCCACTTGTCAAGCTCGGAGATCTTGTCTTCCTCTGTCTCGGGGTCATAGTGGTACTCTTCATCAACGTTTACGGCGGTGTAAGCCTTGGTAGCCGCGGTGAGAAGGCTGTCATAAATCTTGTCGAGAGCCTTCTGATACTCGTTTCGGTTATCTTCCGTTTCTTCTTCCTCGTCCTTGTCCTCGGCTTCCTCTTCCTTCTCGTCGTCCTCTACGTCAAGCTCCTTGAGAGCGGCGTCGAGCTTTTCAAGCAGTGCTGCCTTGTCGGCTGCGAGCTGCTCGTCGGTGGGCTTTACGCCTGCCTTGTCAAGCTTGACCATATAGTCCTTTTCGTAGGTTGAATCGAAGCTTTCGGATGCTACGGTGTTAACGAGGTAATCTCTTACGAACTCCTTGAAGGCTTCCTCGGACGTAACTTCTCCGAGCTTATCGGCAAGAGCGAGCATTGCTTTCTTGGATTCCTCGTAAGCGGCCTTTTCATCATCGGTAGCCTCTGCCTTTTCGGCTTCGAGCTTAGCGGTGAAGGTATAGGCGAGGTAGTCAACGGTGTAGAACTGATCGATATGTTCCTCAAGGTACTTATTGATCATATCATCGGTGATCTGACCTTCAAGCTCTTCCTTAAGATGCTTGTAAGCGGCATTGGAGAGGTAGTTGAGTTCAAGGACCTTGCGGATGTCGTTACCGGTAACGCCGTTGCCGTACATCAGCTTGAGGTAGCCGTTGAGGGTGTAGAAGTTGTCGGATGCGGTCTTTGCGAGGGCGTCCATGTATTCGTTGATCTCGGCTTTATCATCCTCGGAGAGCTTGATGCCGTTGGCATCCGCATACTCACAAAGGATGAGCATCTGCTTTACCTGCGCGTAAGCGGACTCGGCAAAGTAATCGAAGTAGGTCTTGCCGCTGTCGGATCCGCCGTAGCTCATGTTCAGAATGTCGTTTACGCCGTAGTTGAGGCCGTACTGCTGATACATCGATGCCATTGACTGCGCTTGCGAATAGATGAGGTAGGACATTATCGTACCGTTGACGCTGTAGTTTTCGGTTTTTGCGGCGGTCTGAGTACGGAGGATGATGCCCGTGTTTACAACTACGGAGAGGACTATGCAGCATACGAGAACTGCCGCGACCACGATAGTTGCAACCGTTGTTTTGAATTTTGTGCTTTTGGGAGTAGCTTCTTCGGTGTTCTGAACAGCCTCAAAAGCTCTGTCCTGTCTGCTTCTGTTTCCTTTTCCCATGATGGTTAACCTTTCCGGCGCGATTTGCATTGGGAACAAGCCGCGCTGCTTAATTATTTTCTGTTCTCCGCCGATGGCGGATATAAA
>JBJDZD010000003.1:0-22465 GCA_051867815.1 Eubacteriales bacterium
CACGTGATGCGTCTGGGGTCGATATTGAGAGCATTGCCCTGATAAATATGATTATCCAGCATGGCCGCAAGAAGATTGTTCGCCGCACCGATTGCATGGAAATCGCCTGTAAAATGGAGATTGATATCTTCCATGGGGACAACCTGTGCGTATCCGCCGCCTGCAGCGCCTCCCTTTATACCGAACACGGGACCGAGCGAAGGCTCGCGAAGTGCGGCTATGGACTTCTTGCCTATCTTGCGAAGTCCGTCGGCAAGACCTATGGAAGTCGTAGTTTTACCCTCGCCTGCCGGTGTAGGCGTTATAGCTGTTACGAGTATAAGCTTTCCGGTCTTTTCGGGAGTTTCGGCAAGTAGATTTCTGTCGACCTTTGCCTTGTACTTTCCGTAGTGATCAAGATACTTTTCGTCGATACCGGCCGTTTCGGCAATTTCCGATATCGGGCGAAGCTTGGTCTGCTGTGCGATTTCAATGTCCGTAAGATATGCCATTTGATTTCTCCTTATGTTTAACAATAATAGGCAATTGTAAAACTGCGTTTTACAATTGATGACCGCTGACTTTTACAATCGGCTATTTAACAATAATTATACTTTTACTCCGAAGCTGTGCCTGCCGCGCTGACCGCCACCGGTTACAGCCTCACGTTTACCGTCAAATTCGGGATTTGCGTACTTTTCAAACCAATTATCAAGATCTGCAGTCATTTCTGCGATCAGAGCCTTATAATCGGGATTATCGTAAAGATTGTCGTACTCATCGGGGTCGGCATTGAGGTCGTACAGCTCACAAGGTCCGGGATAGCGAAGAACGAGCTTGTAGTCCTTGTTTCTTATCATACGGCAAGGGCCATATTCATCGTAAACCACGACGTTTTCACGAACACGTTCCGGCTTCCCCTCAAGCAGATTCTTGAAGCTTGCTCCGGGCTGTTCGGGGTCGGGATCAATTTCAACGTCGGCAATATCAAGGAGTGTCGGGAAAAGATCATAGTGGCTGAGCATTTCGTCGGATACTCGGTGCCCCTCAAATCTTCCGGGTGCGGCAATGATGGCAGGCACTTTAACGGAAGTATCATACATATTGACGGGGCATGTGCCGTTTCCTTTGCCCCAAATACCGTGATGACCCATATTCATGCCGTTATCAGCGGTGAACACTATAACCGTATTCTCAAGAAGTCCGTCTGCCTCAAGCCTGTCAATTATCCTTCCGATGCTCTCATCCATTGCGCTGATTGCTGCGTAGTAGCCGGTAAGGCTCTCTCTACGATGCTCCTGCCATGTCTCGGGGATCGGAGGATAATTCATTTGTGAATATCTAATGCCCGTGTGTGGCCGGGAATTCCACTCCTCAAGCGTTATACTTCCGAAGCGTGTCCATTGGTGAGGAGGGAGATTGGGCGTTGTCTCAAAAGGACATTCACGGTACATGTCAATGTATTCTTTTTTATGATGTACTGCCGACCACGGAGAGTGCGGCGCCGTATAATTTACAGAAAGGAAGAATGGCTTTTCTCTGTCTCTTTCATTGAGGAACTCAAGGGCGTTGGCGGTTATGACGTCCGTAACATACTCGTTCTCAATCATTTTGATTTTACCGTCAACAAGCATCATGGGATAAAAATAATTATCTCCGCCGAGTGCAAGCGTTTTCCAATAGGTACAGCCTGCTTGGGGTGTTGCGCTGTCGCCGATATGCCATTTGCCGGAGAGAGCGCATTCGTAGCCTGTTTTTGCAAGCTCGCCCGTAATAGTTCTGTGGGGTGCAAGGTACTGCACGGGTGAGTCGCCCGTGATTTGGCTCTTGCCCCAGGCATAGTACCAGGGCAGGTCTTCTTTTTCATACTCAGCAAGAAGATTTTTATCAATCTTTTCGTCGGAAAGATTACCCTTTGCCAGCCAATCGTGCACACCGTGTGCGGATGGAATTTTGCCGCACATAATTGAAGCACGTGCAGGAGAACAAACGGGCGAGGCACAGAAGAAATTATTAAATCTGACACCCATATCGGCAAGCCTGTCAAGATTCGGTGTCTTCAGTTCCTTGTTTCCGGCGCATCCCATTGCCCAAGCACCATGGTCGTCCGACAGTATGAATAGAAAATTCGGTCGTTTTTTCGCTGTTGTTTTCATGTTTCTCTCCGAAATCTACCGAGAAATCTTTTTGCAACGGGCATAATGCCCATAATGATGGGCTTTATGTTGACTAATACTATCAAGACAAACAGAGCGATCTGATAATAGACCCAGCCCTTGATTTCAAATATCATTATCGCCGCCTGGAGGGAAATCAGCACGGTGTTAATGAATAAAACAAACGGCCTGATGTTGAACTTAACGTATTTCTGCGCGTTGACCGCGCGAATCAAAAACAGAGCGAGATAACCTGCAATCGTTCCGAATGCCGCTCCCTGAGCTGCCACGACGGGTCCAAAGCGTTCGAGAAAGATTGGTATCAGAATAAAGGTCACGCCGATATTGATAACCGCGCCTATCAAAGACGTCACAAGCGACATAACGCTCTTTTTCTTGACCAGGTATACACTTCCCATAAAAGTTGCAAGCGAAACGAACACGGTTGAGATAATAAGCGTGGGCATATACTGCCATGCATCATAATACGAAGCGTCCATCAAAAGAATCGTGAACACTTTGGAGAGCATGACGAGGGCGGAGCTTGCCATAAACATCAGTCCGACAAAGCTCTTAAACACTTGAGTGTAGAAGCTTCCGCGGCTGTTTTCGTCCGCATCTGCAACGGCGGAAAGTTGCCATGCCTCGGAAAAGATAGTTGTAAGAAGCGTAATTGCCGTCGGTATCTTATATGCCGCCGCAAACAGTCCGTTAACGTCATCACCGCAATAGTGAGCTACAATAAAGCGGTTGGCAACGCTGTTGACCCAAATAAACACAGTAGTGGGTATCATCGGTACGCTGTATTTCAGCATACTGATGACTACATCCTTCTTTACGCACCTGAAACCGAAATCCTTATACAGTTTCATTGAGAACACAAGGAATACGGTTACAAGTACATTTGCAACGACAACCGAGAGAACATATCCCAGAACTCCCATATCAAAGCAAACGAGAAAAATGATGTTAAACAGAATATTGAGCGCGGTGTTTATAACCCCCTGGAAGGCATACATCTTCGTGTACCCCAGGCCTCTTACATAGAAAGAAACCGCGCATTGAATATTGGCGGTGATAACAAAGACAACGATCAGCCAATTATAGCCGTCAAAATAGTCGAAGCACCACAAAACGGGAGAAAGAATAAGAAATACGGCGCTTCCGAGGAAAAGCATTGCCATTCCCGATGAAAAAACCTCTCTCTTATTGTCACCGGCATCTATGGCAAAACGGAAAATTCCGTCATACATGCCGATTGCAACGATCGGCATCAGCAAATTTGCCGCCTGTGTTATGAGGTCAGCGGTAGAATATTCCGCCTTTGACAGAATAGCCGTATATATCGGCATAAGCAGATAGACCATCAGCTTTGAGGAGAATGATCCTATGCCGAATATAAGCGTATTTGACAAAAGCTTCTTGTACTTGTTCATTTCGTGCTAACCTTTGAAAATTAATCAGTCCTCGTTCTCCCAGTTATGGTAAACGTTCATGACGTCATCGTCATCCTCCAGCTTTTCAAGAAGGAGACCCATAAACTTGATATCATCCTCGCTTGTCAGCTCAATGGTATTTTGAGGAACCTTGGTCTTTTCGGCGGACTCAAGCTTGTAGCCTGCGGCTTCAAGAGCCTCGGAAACAGCGTACAGATCATCCGGCTCGGTGTAGATCTCAAAGATGTCTTCATCTGCCATAAAATCAGCCGCACCCGCCTCAAGAGATGCTTCCATAAGAGCATCCTCGTCAATATCTCCGTCTTCATTACTGATGATGATAATACCCTTATCGTCAAACATGAAGCTTACGCAGCCGGAGTTGCCGAGATTGCCGTGATACTTGGAAAAATAGGAACGAACGTTTCCGACCGTGCGATTACGGTTATCGGTTGTCGTCTCAACGATAACGGCAACGCCGGAAGGACCGTATCCTTCGTAGGTGATGGCTTCAAAGTTTGCGTTATCTGAACCTTGGGCCTTCTTGATCGTACGTTCAATATTATCGTTGGGAACGTTGTTTGCCTTCGCCTTTTGAATCAAATCGCGAAGCTTCGAGTTGGAAGCCGGATCGGCTCCACCCTCCTTAACTGCAATGGCAATCTCTTTACCTATTTTCGTAAAGATCTTAGCCTTCTGCGCGTCAGTCTTTTCCTTCTTGTGCTTAATGTTGCTCCATTTGCTGTGTCCGGACATTGTTATATACCTCTTGTTTAATAAATTTAATCAGATTTGCTCGGTTTTTTTCATGCAGATGAGTTCAAATGCAGTGCCGAGAATGGATTTTGTTGCCCGAGTCAGGGCAACGCGTGTTGAAACGACCTGTGGATCGGATTCGGTAAGAATACCGCAGTTATGATAAAATCTGTTGTATGCCGCCGCCAGATCGAGAATGTATCTGGTTACATAGAAAGGCTCGTATGCATCAAGCGCGGCCTTGACTCTCTCGGGAAATATCGAGATAACGCGAAGCAACTCATGCTCATCGGACGTAGTTGCCTTAAATGCTCCATCTGTGCTTATGTGCTCCGCCTTTGAAAGCACGGAGCAGGTACGCGCGTATGTGTACTGAACATAGGGACCCGTATTTCCGTCGTAAGAAAGAGCATCCTCAAGCATGAAGTTGATATCCTTGATGCGATTGTTGGAAAGATAGTAGAACACGATCGCTCCGACGCCGACCTTCTCCGCAATCTCATGCTTCTTGTCTTCAGCCATATCGGGATTCTTTTCGCTTGTGATCTGATATACCTTTTCGATCGCCTGAGCGAAGAGATCCTTGAGGAGAATAACATTGCCGGTTCTGGTAGCAAGCTTCGCGCCGTTGATACTGACAGTACCGTAAGGAACATGCACCATATCCTTGGCCCATTCGTAGCCCATAAGCTCAAGAACCTTGAAAAGCTGCGCAAAATGCAGGGACTGACCTGCTGAGGTAACGTAAATGCACTTATAAAAATCGTAGGTTTCCTTACGGTAAAGTGCCGCGGCAAGATCGCGTGTATGATAAATCGTGGAACCGTCGCTCTTGAGGACAAGGCAGGGCGGCATGTTATATTCGGAAAGATCAACGATAGTTGCACCGTCATCGATCTTGGTCAGGCCTTTATCCTTGAGCTTTTCAATAACGGGTGCGCATTTATCGTAATAAAAGCTCTCGCCGGCATAACTGTCAAACTCGATGTTGAGCTGATCGTACGTCTTTTTATATTCCTCGATACTTATCTCGATAAACCACTTCCAAAGCTCGCGGTTTTCTTCTTTTCCGGCTTCGAGAGCGGTAAATTCGGCTCTCGCCTGATCCTCAAGAGTGGGGTCAAGCTCCGCTTCGGCATGAAATTTTACGTAAAGCTCAACAAGCTTGTCGATCCCGCCCTCGATTATCTCCTCACGGCTTCCCCATTTACGGTACGCAACGATGAGCTTTCCGAATTGGGTTCCCCAGTCGCCGAGGTGGTTAATGCCAACGCACTTGTAGCCTGCAAACTCGTGAAGCTTCTTGATGGAATGACCGATTACGGTCGTACCGAGATGGCCTATATGGAATGGCTTTGCTACATTGGGAGAAGAATAGTCAAGAACTACGGTCTTTCCGTGACCGCATTCGGGAGAGCCGTATTTTTCGCCCTTGGAAAAGACCTCTTTGAGCGTCTCGTTTGCGAGAACGGTACTGTCGATCTTAAAATTCAAATAACCGTTTAACGCTTCAGCTTTGACAGCAGTGTCCGATTCAAAGGCTTGCGCAAGTGCCATGGCTATCTGAACGGGAGAACGGCGCAGAATCTTGCTGAGCTTAAAGCAAGGAAGTGCTATATCTCCCATGCTTGTATCCGTGGGGTATTCAAGCAAGTCAAGCACTTCCTCGGAAGATAGCTCGACCCCCGGAAAAGACGCGCCAACAGCCTTCAAAATATTTTCCGAAATTTGTTTTTTGAAATTTGTCATTATTTATACCCACCTGAATTATCAGTCAATATGTTTTTCCTTCATTTATCATATCTATTGCCGCCAAGCGTTGAGCTTGCGAAACGTTCAGTCCGCCGAGTATGCGCGCGGTCTCCTCAATTCTTCCGGCCTCGTCAAGCTCACAAAGAGACGTCTCCGCTCTTCCGTTTACTTCTCTCTTAGAGACAAGCAAATGATGATGGGCAAGTGACGCAATCTGCGCCGAATGAGTTACGGAAAGAACCTGTGCAGAACGCGAAGCCTGCTTGAGCTTTATACCTACCTTTCGAGATGTCTTTCCGGAAATTCCGGTATCGACTTCATCAAATATCAAGGTATCCGTTGAATCTGCATCGGCAACCGCGCATTTCAGCGAAAGCATTACCCTTGAAAGCTCACCGCCTGATGCCGATTTGGAAAGCGAGAGCAACGGCTCGCCGGGGTTAACGGCAATCAGAAAGTCAATGTCATCCTTGCCGCTTTCCGAGAAATCCGCCCTTTCCGTAACGGAAACGGTAAATCTCGTTTTAGGCATGTCAAGGAAGTGCAAGCTTTCCGATACCTCTCTCTCAATTTGAGCGGCAGCTTTATTTCTCTTCTCGGTAACAAGAGCGGCGCGTTGCTTTAGTTCTTCCGAGAGCTTTGCTTCCTGCAAGCAAAGCTCATCCATGCGCAAATCGGAGGAATCAAGTCTCTCAAGCTCATCTTCGGCGTTTTTACCGAATTCGATTATCTCCCGGACGGTACTGCCGTACTTTCGTTTAAGTCTTGTTATCAGAGCAAGCCTTGATTCTATCTCGTCAAGCCTTTTGGCAGGATCTGCTGTCAGATCGGCCTCTGCCACTATCCTCTGCAGTTCGGAAGCAATATCGTCAAGCTCATATGTGCAACTGCGCAAACGAGCTGAAATTTCGTAAAGTTCCGGCACAACATCGGCCACTTTTGACAAGGCCTCGGCGGCGTGAAGCGCAAGGGATGAAGCTGTGATTCCCTTCTCGTTTAGATACAGAGTTTTCGCTGCCGCATCGGTGTACTTCTTGATTCGCTCTGCGGATTGCAGTTTTGACCTTTCGGCAACCAACGCTTCTTCTTCCCCGGGTACAAGCTTTGCAGCAGAAATTTCCTTGATTTGGAATCGGAGCATATCCTGCAAGCGCGATATCTCTGCACTGTCCTTCTTCAGCTCTGCAATGTCGGAACGCACGCCTCGCCATGCCGAAAAAGTTTCCCGATACGCCGCCAATTCGTCATCGGTTTTGGCGATAGTATCAAGAAGCACCAACCGCTGTGCTTCTTCCGAAAGCCGCAGGTTGTCGTGCTGACCGTGGATCGTTATCAAAAGTGATCCGACCTTACGCATCACCTGCTGAGAAACGCCCCTGCCGTCAATCCTGCAGACAGATCGACCCTCCGATGTCAAAGACCTCTCAAGGGTTATCTCTCCGTCCGTTGCATCAAATCCGATAGCGTTCAGTTCGTCAACTGTCTTATCGGACAACTCACCGAAAACCGCACCGACAAGTGCTCGAGTTTCGCCGCTTCTTATGAGATCGCGATTGATCTTATTGCAAACGAGGAAGTTGATACTGTCGGTAATGACGGATTTTCCGGCACCGGTTTCACCCGTCAAAACAGTCAGGCCGCGCGCAAAATCAAGCTCAAGCTCGCGGACGACCGCCATGTTTTCAATATGCAATGATTTAAGCATGCGAAGCCACCGTTCAGACGGAATTCAGCAAAGCGTGTATCCGTGCGCTGAGATCTTTTGCGGTTTCCTCCGTTCTTACGACCATAATGATCGTATCGTCGCCTGCAACGCAACCGAGAATATCCGCAGAATCTATAGAGTCAAGACCGGTCGCGACTGCCGTTGCAAGACCGGGATATGTCTTGATTACTATGTTATTAACGGCATATTCGACGCTGACAATCGAATTTATAAGCGCTCGGTTAAATTTAATCGGAGAAGCAGCCTCGGCTTTTGCCGGAACGGTATATCTGTAAGATCCCCTGCCCGTAAGAACCTTCGTAAGCTTAAGCTCTCTAATGTCGCGCGAAACGGTTGCCTGTGTCACTTGGAAGCCTTCTTTTTTGAGCATCCGAATCAGTTCTTCCTGCGTTTCAATCTCATATCTTGATATTAACGCCACGATCATGTCTTGTCTTTTATTCTTCATTATATCACCTGCTTTCGACATCAAAGAGCCGCAAGCTTGCTGCAAAGATCGGTATAGAAATTGTGTTCCTTAACCCGTATCAGCTTTGCGGTATGCTTTGATCTTGCAATACGCACTATTTGATTTCGCATAACTCTGATATTGATTCTGCCGTCGATTGATAAATACAGATACGGCTCCCTGTCGCAAATATTTTTGATTTCAATAACCGATTCATCGCTGAAAACGATCGGCCTGTCTTTGAACGAATGCGGACATATCGGCGTCACGCAAATTGCCGGAACATGCGGCGACATTATCGGACCGCCTGCGGAAAGCGAATAGGCAGTTGATCCGGACGGTGTTGTAACGATCAAGCCGTCCGCGCGGTAAGCACCGACGTTTTTGCCGTCGGCAATCAACTGCATGTCAACTATCTTTGCTATTGAGCCGTTAGAGATCACGGCGTCGTTCAGCGCTCGGCTGACGTACAAGGGCTTGCCATTGTGCCTGAGTTCAACATCCAGCATAGTACGACTATCGAAATAATAATCGCCGCGCATTACTTTTTCAATCAGATCCAGCTCCGCAACCTCAAGAGACGTCATATACCCCAGCCGCCCTTTATTGATTCCGAGTATGGGAATATTTTTGGGCGCGGCACGCCTTGCGGCATCCAGGACACTTCCGTCCCCTCCGACGACTGCAACCAAATCAATATTATCGTACATCCTTTCGGGAGCGGTAAATCTGACCCCCGGTGCTTCGCCTATGGCGTATTTCGCGTAATTAGGTAAAATCAACTCGGCCACGTATCCCAAAAAACGCGAAGCCACTTCCTTGGCCACTTCGGCCTTTTCGGCAATTCTGTAATTAGTCGCAATAGTAATATTCTTCATCATTTTCTCCCATGCTGAAGACAATATTTTGTCATCTGTAATCTACGCCGCCCAAAACAGTTTCAGCTGACTGTTTTTCCGATCTGTCAAAGAAAGACAAGAACTCAACGTTTCCGTCTCCGCCCTCAATGGGCGATCTGATCAAAGAAACTGCATATAGTCCGTTATCGGCGGCCGCCGTAATGACTTTTCTGACAGCGGCAATTCTGTATTCGGGCTTTTTAACGATGCCGCACTTTCCGATTGCCTCGCGTCCGCATTCAAACTGCGGCTTAATCAGGGTAATGGCAACGCCGTCGTCCTTGAGCAAAGCAACAAATCGGGGCAAAATCAAGGTCTGCGAAATAAAGGATACATCCATGACGATGATATCCGCTTTTTCGCCAATCGTGTCCAATGTCAAAAACCTTGCGTTGATACCCTCAAGAGAGGTAACGCGTGAATCGGCAAGAAGCTCGGGCGCGAGCTGACCGTGACCCGAATCAATCGCATATACGTGACTCGCTCCGCGCTTCAATAAACAATCGGTAAAGCCGCCGGTAGATGCCCCGATATCAAGACATATCTTGCCCGTCGGATCAATATCGAACGAATCAAGCGCCGCTTCAAGCTTCAATCCACCCCTGCCGACATAGGGCAAGGAGTTTCGGTACGAAATGGAATGATAAAGCGTTTCATCAATCTTTTCACTTGACTTTTTCACAAGCCTTCCGTCAACGGTCACAAGACCTGATTCTATTGATTTTCGAGCCGATTCACGGCTCCGCGCATGACCGTATTGTACCAAATATTGGTCAACTCTCATTACTGCTTCCTGATAAGTAAGTAGTCCGCAAGCTCGCTAAGGGTTTCGGCGTCTGCAAAACAAGCGAGCGCCGATTTTGCGTCATCAGTGAGCCTCTTTGCATATTCACGAGCCTCGTCTACCGTCATAAAGCTTAAGAAAGTCGTTTTATTTCTCGATTCATCGACACCGACGTTTTTTCCGAGCACCGATGATTCGGATGTAACATCAAGAATGTCGTCAATTATTTGGAAGGCAAGCCCGATATTTTCGGCATAGACCTCGGCAGCTTTGTATCTGCCGTCGTCAACGTTAATCCCTGCGGCAAGGCATCCGAGCTTGGCCGAAGCAATTATCAGCGCGCCCGTTTTCTTTTTGTGCAGCTTGAGCAAGGTTTCAAAATCCAACTTCTCGCTCTCGCCGCGCATATCAATTATCTGACCGCCTATCATTCCTTCGCTTCCGACGGCATCTGCCAAAAGCCTCGCGCCTGCCAGCGCAACCGACGGAGAAACCGAGGAATTGGAAGCCGCGGTAAAAAGTGAACGAACGGCAAGCGAATCACCCGCAAGGAGAGCCGTCGCTTCGCCGAATACCTTATGCGATGTCGGCTTACCGCGGCGAAGATCATCGTTATCCATGCACGGCAGATCGTCGTGAATGAGGGAGAAGGTATGCATCATCTCAACGGCTACGGCAAAATCAAGAGACTGCGCAATATCTCCGTTGCACGCTCTGCAAAACTCATTTACGAGAAACGCTCGGATGCGTTTTCCCCCGGCAGTTAGGCTGTAAAGCTCTGCTTTTCGGACGGATTCGGTATCTTTATCCGCAAAACGACCGTATTTCTCGGAAATCGCCTTATCAATGATGAGGGAATTGTCTTTGAGCTTGTTTATTATGTCAGTCATTGCCTTGTGCCTCTCCGGAAACGGTTATGAGCTTTTGCTTGGCATCTGCCAAGAGTTTGTTTGCGTTTGCAACCAATGCAACGCCTTCCTCATAGAGCTTTATTGATTCGTCGAGAGAGGTTTTTCCGTCTTCTAAGATTCGGACGATCTCCTCAAGGCGCTTCATTGCATCTTCAAAATTATAGTCTTCTTTTTTCATGACTCCTCACTTCATTCATTCAACTGTAGCATCGACCTTACCGTCAAAGAATCTGACGGAGATCCGATCTCCGTGCGCAAGCGCTTTGGCAGTAGTGACGGTTGCATTATTCTTTTCGACTGTGGTATAGCCACGTTCAAGGACACTTAATGGGCTGAGTACATTCAGCTTTGCAACGCACGCCCGGAAATGCGCTTCATCGGTCGATACAATATCAGAGTAGCGCGAGTCCAGTCTGTGTGCAAGATAAAGCACCTCGTTTTCGCGTATCTCGATATGCCGTATCGGGTTGGCTAAGACCGCATTCTTGGCAAGTAAATCCAAAGCGTTCTGCGAATGCTCAACATTCTTCGCAACGATGCCCTTGATTCGTTCAAGCAAAGCCGAAAGACACGCTGTATAGTTCGACATATCGGGAACTGCAAGTTCGGCCGCCGCCGAAGGAGTCGGAGCACGAAGATCGGCAACAAAATCGGAGATCGAGACGTCGGTCTCGTGTCCAACTGCGGAAATCACGGGAATCTCGGATGCCGCGATCACTCTCGCCAGAGTTTCGTCGTTAAATGCATTCAGGTCCTCACCCGAACCGCCGCCGCGCCCGATGATGATAACGTCAACGCTTCGATTAACGTTGAAATACTTGACACCGGCGCATAGACTTCTGACTGCCCCAACGCCTTGAACCAGCGCCGGGTACAGCTCCACTTCGGCAACGGGCCATCTTCTGGCAAGTATGTTCAAAAGGTCGCGTACGGCTGCACCCGTAGACGAGGTAACGATTCCGATTCTGTCCGGATATTCGGGTATTGGCTTTTTACGCTCTGCATCGAAAAGACCTTCCGCAAGTAATTTCTTTTTCAGCTGCTCGAAAGCGGTAAACTGTTCTCCGAGACCGAGTGGCGACATAAACCCTGCATACAGCTGATATGCTCCGTCGCGCGGGAACACGGAAACTCTGCCCCAAACCGTAACGGTCACGCCGTTTTCGGGTTCAAATTTCAAGCGCGATGCATCACGAGCGAACATTACACATTTTACGGCGGATTTTTCATCCTTCAGGGTGAAATACAAATGACCGGTTGCGTAATGGTGCTTGAAATTTGATATTTCTCCGCAAACGGCGGCAGTTTGAAGTATTTCATCTGAATCTATAAGCATCTTAACGTACTCATTAAGCTGAGTTACAGAAAGAGCCTGCTCATTAATACCCATGATATTTATCCGTTTAAATATTTGTTTCTGCAAATCAGAGCTACGCCGGCGGCATTATCTGCCGAATACTGCGGGTCGGTAAAAAAAACATCACCAAGACCCGAAAGCCTTGCTTTTATTATGGAATTGCTCATGACGCCGCCTGCCCAAACAATGGGAAGCCGGCCGTGTTCAAGCCTTGCATTTTCTGCCAATTTCGACAGCGACCTTGCAATAAATTCGAAAGCATACGCGCAAATCTCCGAGGGAGCGGTTCCTTTATCCATCATGCGCAGAGCGTTGTTTTCAAGCCCGGAAAGATTGCAATGCATATCTTTAACCGAGGTCTTCAGCCCCTTGATCTTATCGGTATGCTCAAGCGCAAGCGCCTCCATCGCAGGACCGCAGGGAAAGGCAAGCCCGAGCGCGACACCGATTCTGTCAATGGCTTGTCCTGCATTAAGGTCAGCGGTACCGCCAAGGAGTGTGATGTCAAAATCTACTCCGATGCGTTTTACAAGCACACATTCAGTCGTGCCGCCGGAAACGTGAAAAGCAAGGAATGCGCCGCACTTTTCAAGGATTCCGCAATCCATTGCTCCCGAAGTTGCATACGCCGCCATTATGTGACCCTGCTGATGTGAAGTCCTGTATAATGGTATATTGGCACCCGCCGCAAGCATCTCCGCACAGGCAATACCCGTGAGAAAGCACGGCATGTACGATTCCTCCGCGTCGCGAGGTCTTGCGGAAACCGCAACGGCAGTAAGCTCATTACCGTCAATGGCTTCTCTAAGCCTTGCGGTTATCTCGGGAAAATTCTTCACATGAGAGAAAACAGCATCCGATTGGCGAAGTCCGCGCTCTCCCTGCTTAACCGGCAGAGGTATTTTGATATTGGCAATTATTCTGCCGTCTTCATCACAAAGGGCAGCCGAGGTGGTATAATTGCTCGTATCTATCCCGCAAAAGAGCATCAGCTCTCGCCTCCTGCTGCCTTCTCCTTGAGCACGGCATTCAAAACGCCGTTAACGAAAGCTTTTACCTTATCTGCATCGTCGTATTTCTTGACAAGTTCCAATGCTTCATTAATGGATGCGGTATCGGGAACGTCCTCGCAGAAATACATCTCGTATATTGCAATCCTGATTGCCGCGCGCGAGACGGGAGAAATTCTCGTCTTCTTCCATCCGTGCGAATGCTTTTCAAGCAAGGCATCAATAAATTCGAGATTCTCACATACACCGAAAAACACGGTCTTTACATACTCGTTTATCTCGATCTCGCGCATTTCAAGTGCCCTTGCAAGAATAACCTCCGGTGTCTCGTCGTTTCTGAAGCCTTTCTCAAAAAGCAATTCCAGTGCCGCTTCCCGCGCTTCTCTTCTCGTCATATTTATACCTCCGAATAGCCGAATAATATGATTTGGCCACATATACCCATAATATATATATTATAACTCAAAAACATAAAATAGTCAACACGAAAATGCATATTTGTGAAAAATATTCACAAAAATATTCACTGCTTCGGCGATCACCGATAACAATTATTATATTTTTCATCTTTTTTTAGAAAAAGACTTGAATTCGGCTTCAAAAAATGATAATATATAGTAATAAAACTCAAGGAAGTTAGCGTGAGAAACAAAGCATGTCAAAAATCGAAGTGCATCTGTTTCACGCCCAAATTGCTCTCAAACCCGGGTCCCGACCCATTTTGATTTGCTTTGCAAATACGAGCAGTTTTAATTAAAATTCATTTGAGCCGCCTGTGGCGGAATGGAGATTAATATGAATAAGTTTGCAAAAAGCATGGCGACACGTACCGCCGTTTATTTTACCGTAATCATTACATTATTCAGCATAGGCGTTCTCCTGACAAACCAAGGTGCGGAATCCGTATCTCTTGACCCGGCGCGAATCCTGTGTATGCTACCGTTTTGCATTTGCTTTGCAACGGCAAATACCATAATCGGATATAAGGAGGTTGAGCCTCTTACCCGTTGGGGAGTTCACGCAGCGCTCACGATAATCGGAGCTTTCGTGTTTTTGATTCTTCCCGTAGAGTTCCAAAACAGCTCCTCTAAATTTATGGGCTTAATAATTATATGCGTTTTATACGTTATCTGCGCGTTGATATATGCCGCCTTCAACATTCGGCTCAAGAAAACCATTGCCGAAGACAAAAAGCTTCGCAACAGCCGTAAAAACCGATAATCAAATGTGCAGGGGTCAGTCCCCTGCACATTTTTACTTGAGATTAAAGTCAACGTAAACGGGAGAATGGTCGGAAGCTTTCCAGACGTTTTCTCCCCTTACTATCGCATGAGTAACGAAGTCAACGTTTCCCATACCGAATATGTGGTCAATGCTGAGTCCCGAACCGGGGACTGTGCCGTAGGAATAGCTCGTCTTATAGCCGGTCATACGGCTGATCCTGGCAGTTTGCTCCGCATCGGTAAATCCGTCCGCGATCATGTTTGCATATTGCTGCGAGGAGCTGTTGAAATTGTTGTCGCCCGAAACCATTATCGGTATATTGCCGAACTCGGCGATTATTGCGTTTTTGACCTCGATCACCTGCTTGACGTTATCAAGTTTCCATTCGTTTGCCTGCTGTGCAAGCTGTGCGGACGTGTAATTCTCAAATCCTTTATATGAATTGGAGCATACCGCACCGTGGAAATTGATCAAAGCAAACTTTATGCCGTTTTTGTCCTCAAATACTGCCCAGTTAAGGGATTTTGTGTTTGTACCCGTATATCTTCCGCGAAGCCAAACGAGATCGGATTTGAGGAGCGTAAACAAATCGGTGTTATAAATTATCGGTGTATAATTTACAGTCGAGCTTCCGGTGTGCTTCTTGTTTGCGAACTCATAATAATCCGGCAGATTGCTGAGAACCTTATTGTGAACTGCCGCGTTGCACTCCTGGAGGCCGAGAATGTCAGGCAAATAGTTGAGAATTATGTCAACACAATCGGTCTCGCCGTTCTTCTCGTCACATACAAGACAACCGAGATTCCACGTCATTATGCGATAAGTAGCTTCATCATGAATAGATACTTTTCTCAAGCTCGCTTCGCCCTTTAATTCGAGATCACGCGGAAGCTCGAGCCTTTCTATCTTGCCGGCGCTCAAATACGTTTCAACAAAGTGTTCGACTGCCGCAACGGTGGCATAATCGTCGTAGCCGATGATTACGAGCTTATCGCCCACGATCTTAATCAAATACTCATCTTTGGACAGAGTATCGTGCACATTTTTAGATTCGATGCGGTTAGTAAGACCTACCAAAATCTCGGCACCTTCGATCTCATAATATTCATTCTTACTTTGACCGATAAAGAAATCATCTTTGATAGACAAGTTCCAATCGTTTGCATACGAATTTCTGAATGCGCTGTTGAGATCCTTGGCGGCGCCGACAGCAACGGTCTCGGCGTAGGCGCTTCTGACAACTCCGTAATACGCACCGTTTGCATCAAAAAGAACTATCGGAGAATTATCTTCGGTTGTACCTTCGGCAGTTTGAGAAGCATCCTCGGTAACCGGCGGCTCCTGCTCGCCGTTACACGAAATAAAACAAGCAATCGGCCCTATAATAAGAGCAACCAAAATCAATAGATACCTTTTCATATTTTCCTCCGTTAATCAGAATATATTTTTCATACGCGCCGCTTGCCTTGCTCGACAGCTTTGCTGAACATTTCGCCGTAAATCGAATCATCGGCGGTATTTGACAAACCCGAACAGCTCCCACATTCGTGCCACACGGATCCGCTTTGGGTCACTGACACCGACAAATCGACTGCCGTATCAGATTCTTTCAATTGCCTTTCGGTCGTTGCGTCTGCAACTTCGTTTGAATCAGACTTGTCGGGCGTTTCGGTACTGTCCGCCGAACAGACCTTGCACGCGCGCTCCTTGCCCTTGTAATACGCATCATTGACCGTTCCGCTTCTCACCGACGACGGGTCGGCTCTCATGACTGATGGGCATTGGTCGCTCTCATGCCATACGCTCCCGCCGTCCAGCCAATACACGATCAAAGCTCCCTGCGAGTCGTATTTCTTGGGGTAGCGTACGGTTTCTTCACCGGCCTCAATATGTGACGTTTCAGTCGTAATGTCGGTGTCGTCCTCTAATTCCTTGCCGGCCGAGCAAATCTTACACGCTCGTGACTTACCTGCCGCAACGGCATCGTCGGTGCTTCCGCACAAAATGTTTTCCGATGCCGACTTTTGAATACTGGAGCAGTTTTTGCTCACGTGCCAAACAGTGCCGCCCTTGAGCCAATACACTATAAGTTCTCCATCGGAATCTGTGTCTGTCGGGTACTTTTCGGTCTCTGTATCGGAAACCGCGGCAAATATTGATTCGATCTCCTCGGGAGTAAGAATGTCGCCGGAGTAATGGGTCGTTTCCTCTCCGGTAAACAGCTCTCTGCATGACGAAAATGCAACAACGAGAGAAACAGCCGTTACAAGAGTCAGTATCAATACCAATGACTTCTTCATAGTATCATCCTAAAAATCTTTCAAGCATTCCTGTCTTATCATTTGAATATTCGTATGCTCCCTTATAATCGGAAAGGGATCTGCAACATACCTCAAGGTCCGAAAAAATAAAATACAGGATAGGTGCCGGAATTTTTTCATCGGCGGAAAGAACTCGTCTGAGGATATGGTACGCCTCGTTGTACTGCCCCGATCTCATCTTCAGCTTTGCCGTGATGTGCTCAGTAAACAAGCGGTTATCCTCATCTGCATCCGAAGTGTAATTAACCGGATCGAGCGCCGGAGCGTTGCCTGCATCAATGGCGTAAACAATAGAAAAATATCTGCAAAAAGGATCGGAAAGAGCCGAATAAGGCAAAGCGGACACCGTTTCGATATTGGCAGTCAGCGAAGGGGATATGCAGCTTATGCAAAATATGTAGGCCTCGACTTCCTCATTCATTATGTTAACGGGGTACACCGTCATAGATGCGCATGCTCTTGCGCTGTCAAACAACTCCAATGATTTCCGGAAATCACCGACGTTGAATGCATCCTTTGCGGAATTAAACAGGCATACGTACATCAGGTATCCCAGCTCGTCATCAACGCTTCCGAGACTGCGGCAAAGGTCAGCACAAATATCCCAATCTCCGGCACAATATGCCCTCATAATATCGGGCATCTTTCCGGCTTTCTTATATCGGAACTCCTCGTCACCGGAAACAAGCAGATATCCGGCAGGTACTCCGAGCCTTTCGGCAATATACAAGAGTGTGGGCAACGACGGAAGCGCGCATCCGTTTTCAATGCGGCTGAGCATGTTTCTCGTTATCTGATCACCCGCGAGTTCTTGTTGCGTCATCATCTTCGCAGAGCGAAGCTCCTTTATTTTTTGTCCGATATTCGTCATCACTTGAACCACTTTATGTTCGGGCGTTTAATCATAATATACTTGCGTTTTTCATCCTTTGCTTCGCGCTCTTTCTGAGCCGAGTCATAGCGAGCCATAGCTTCAAGCTCAGTAAGTCTTTTGATTTCGGAATTTTTCTCTTCTATTTCGGCTTTGAGGACGCGAATTTCAGCCGCCGACGAGTCAAGGCCGGCGGAAAGGACGGAGACTTCAGCCTCGGCGCTCTCGGCGCGGGAGGAAGCGGAATCGGCAAGCTTCAAATACGACGCCACTCTTGCCTCGGATTCGGTAAGCTTTTCTTTGATGGTCTTTTCACGCGCCTCGGCTTCTGCCGATTTTTTATGAAATTCGGCATTGAGTTTATTAATGCTTTCCTTGTGGTCTGCTCGTTCCGTTGCGAGCATTGACTCAAGCTCCGCAATGCGACCGTTCGCGTCGGCGAGCTTCTCCTCAAGAGCGTGCTTCTCGGCAGAAACATCGGAGATCTCTCCGGAATGAACGGCATCGGCCCGTCTGATATATTCATTAACGTCGGCTTTTTTGTAGCCAAACAACGACCTGGAAAACATTGCACCGTCTTTCTTAGCCATGGTATCACCTCATGTGAATTATATTTATTTTATTTTATCACATTTTACGACACTTTTCAATCATTTTCGGCAAAAAATATAAAATTTCCTCAAAACACTCTTTACCTTCGCAAAAATTTGTAGTATAATATTAATAAAGAATTACTTTAGGGGGAGAATACCATGCAGCTTCTCAAGGATAAAATCAAAGCCGATGCGCAAATAAGACCGGGCGGTGTCGTCATCGTATCTAATTTTCTCAATCACAGAATGGATATCGAATTGATCAACGAGATCGGCAAGGAATTCCACCGCCTGTTCGCGGCAACCAAGCCCACTCTCATACTAACCGTTGAAGCATCGGGTATTGGTATTGCATGCCTTACGGCTCAGCATTTTGGCATTGACGTGCTTTTTGCCAAGAAATCACAGTCCAAAAACGTTACCGGAGAGACTTATTCTTCACTTGTAAGGTCATTTACCAAGGGAACGGTATTCGACGTTCGGGTTGACAAGAGGTTCATATCAAAGGATGACAGAGTTCTCATAATTGACGATTTCCTTGCGGACGGCGAAGCACTGCGCGGACTTATTGACATTGTCAACCAAGCCGGAGCAACGGTTGTCGGCGCAGGCATCTGCATAGAAAAGGCATTCCAGCCCGGCGGAGACAAAATTCGCAAGGCAGGTATAAATCTCCATTCGCTCGCCATCGTTGATATTGACGAAAGCGGCAATATCGTCTTCGTTGACAAATAATGTTAAAGCGCTTATGAGCCGGCTCATAAGCGCTTTAGGTTTATAGAAGAATGCAAATAAGGCCTCCGCTTCCCTCATTGATAATTCTCTCAAGTGTTTCCGAGAGTTTTGTTCGTGCATCGTCCGGCATATGTTCAAGTTTTGCATGCAAACCTTCATTGACAAGCTCGTAAAGCGATTTGCCGAAAATATTCGACTCCCATATACTGGACGGAGATTCGTCGAATTCATTGAGGAGATACTTAACCAGATCTTCGGATTGTTGTTCCGTGCCGACCATGGGGTTTATCTCGGTTTCTATATTGGCGCGTATCATGTGGATTGACTGAGCCGAGGCGCAGAGCTTAACGCCGTATCCGCCTTGCTTGCGAACTATCTCAGGTTCTTCAAGATGTAATTCCGACACCTCGGGCATTACAATGCCGTAGCCGCGTTCGTTCACGTCGTTGAGCGCTTCTTCCACTTTATCGTACTTGGCCTTCACATCCGAGAGTTTCATAAGGAGCGGAAGCAGGTCCTCCTCACCCTTTATATCAAAGCCGCTCATCTCACCGAGGGTCTGATAGAATAACCCGTCGCTCATTTCAACATTAACCGTCGCCTTGCCGGTTCCCATATCGATCTCGGCAATTTCAAACAAATCTACATATTCGTTGTCCGAAAGCGATTCAAAAGCACTCTCAATATCACCTGCTTTACTTGCCTTGGAAGCGCAGTCGCAGACGGAACTTATTACGCTTGTGCGGATATGGTGATCATCCGGGAGCGCTTTGGTCCAATTCGGAAGATTGACCGCAACCTCTGTAAGCGGAAATTCATTGAGTACCATTTCAAGTATATGCCCGATATCCTCGCCGTCAAGGTCAAGACAACTGACAAGTGCAACCGGAACACCGTATTTTGCTTCAAGCTCGTGACCGAGTGCAATCGCCTTTTCCGATGTCGGGCGCGAGGAGTTGAGAATGACGGCAAAGGGCTTGCCAAGCTCCTTCAGTTCGCGTACGACACGCTCCTCGGCTCCAACATAGGCCTCGCGAGGGATCTCACCTATCGAGCCGTCGCACGTTACTACCATTCCAATGGTCGAATGCTCACATATAACCTTTCTCGTGCCTTCCTCCGCCGCCTGTGCAAAAGGAACCGGCTCGTCGCTCCATGGCGTTCTGACAAGTCTCGGCTGACCTTCTTCAAGTACGCCCATTGCCTCCGGTACGAGGTATCCCACACAGTCAATCATTCGAACACTGAGCTTTCCTGCGCCCAAAGGGTTGATCTCAACTGCTTCGTCGGGAATGAACTTCGGCTCCGTCGTCATGACCGTTTTTCCCGCCGCACTCTGGGGCAGTTCGTCGCGTGCGCGGTCGCGATTGTAGCCTTCCGAGATATTCGGGAGTACGAGTGACTCCATAAATCGCTTGATAAACGTTGATTTACCCGTTCGCACAGGTCCAACTACTCCGATATAGACATTTCCGCCCGTGCGCTCGGCAATATCTTTGTATATGCTTGTGTCTGTCATAGGACATCCTCCGCTCATAGAAATTCTTTTGGTAATTCTTATGTCGGCAGAGTGATTTTTATGCACGCAATATTGATTAATTTGCCTTTTTGTGATATAATTAAGTATATTTTCAAGGAGTAACGATATGGATCTGTGGCAATATCTTTCAAAGACCGATAAAGTTATAGTAATGTACGGAATGGGCAACGGAGCGGACAAAATACTCGCCGTATGCGAAAAATACGGCATAACCGTCTCCGATTTCTTTGCAAGTAACGGCTTTGTTCGCGGTCAAAGTTTTCATGGCAAGACCGTTTTGAGCTTTTCGGACATCAAGAACAAATACGGAGCGGAAAGCATCATCGTTCTCGTATCCTTTGCTTCTTCCCTCCCGGGCGTTATCGAAAATATTGAAAGAGTCAGCCGAGAATGCGAAACATATATTCCCGATGTTCCCGTTCGCGGCGATACCCTCTTCTGCAATGAATTTTACAGCGCAAACAAGCAGGATATCGACCAAGCGTATTCTCTTCTCGCCGATGAAAGATCGAAAGAAGTTTTCAAGGGCATACTTGATTTCAGACGTTTCGGCAAGCTTGAGTATCTGAAACGCACGGAGGACGACCGTGACGAAGTAATGGGAGAACTGCTTCATCTCGATGAATACAAGACTGCGGTCGATGTTGGTGCGTACGACGGCGACACGGCGCGTGAGTTGCTTGCATTGTGCCCTCTCATAGAACGGATATACGCCTTTGAACCCGACAGGCGAAATTTCAGAAAGCTCAAGGCTTTCGCGGAAAAGGAATCCAAGGTTATCCCCATAAACGCCGCGGCTTGGAACGCCAATACGACCTTGGTCTTCGACGATTCCGGAAACAGAAACTCGGGGCTTGACCAAGGCATGTCAAAGCGTCACGCCGAGGTTTGCGCCGTTGCTCTCGACAGCGTAATAGCGGACGGCGTTGACTACATCAAATACGATGTTGAGGGAGCTGAAAAGGAGGCTCTTGACGGCAGTATTGAAATCATAAAGAAATACAAACCCGATCTGCTCATTTCGCTATATCACAGAACAGAGGATATGCATGAATTGATACTCAAGGTTCATGAAATATGCCCCGATTACAAGCTCTACATGCGAAGATACAGATACGTTCCGGCATGGGACTTGAATTTGTACGCGACAATCAGATAAAATATAATACGCCCCGCGGCTCTCATAGCCACGGGGCATTCATTTCACATATGAGTTTTGAAGTTTATGAATATCAACTCTGTGCTGTTGAAGATTCTCGGCACGAACGCGTTGTTGGCAAGTCCTCGGCTGACGATCAGACGATTGTCGTAAAGTCCCGAGGTGTATTTGGGAAAAAGTCCCTGGCCGGGCGCGTAAATACCTTGATTAAAGATGCGCCATTGTCCCCCGTGAGCATGCCCCGAAACGGTCAGGTCGATATTCAGCTCCTTTATATAACGCGGATAATACTCCGGGTGATGATTGAGCAATACCTTGTAGCCATCCTCGCAAGCAAACGAACGCAACCAATCAAGATCAGGCGCAGGCGTATAACCGTGGTGACTTCTGTTGATGCCCTCGTCGTCGGTTATCCAACCGGTTGTAAGTCCGCCGATTTTAAGACCTTCAAATTCCACCGATCGGTTTTCGAGCAAGGTGACACCACACTCGGAACATATGCCGCGAACGGTTTTGACGGCGTTTCCCTCATGGTTACCAAGCGACATAAAGGTGGGTGCAGTCGCGGCAAGTGTCGGAAGCATTTTGAAGCCGCGCTCGGCATTGTCGGTATGCTGATAAATAATATCGCCGGTCAGGAAGATGAGATCGGCTTTTTCGTTTTTGATCTTCTCTACGATCTCTTCGTATGGGCAATCGTGCGTATCCGCGACGAAAGCCGCGCAAAGGTCGCGATTCACGGGAGCTTTGAAGCTGTAATCAGTTATCTTCATTCTTTAAACTTTCTATATATTCTGCGGCCTCGGAT
>JBJDZD010000004.1:0-18487 GCA_051867815.1 Eubacteriales bacterium
ATAGCTTTCTACTCTGAAATCTCAGAATAGCGCTACGCTTATATTGTACCAAAGAAAAGGCTAAAGCCCAAGGTGAGATACCCTTGGGCAAGCTCTTTTGGCGGCAAAGTCCGCCATACATAGAAATATTCTATGAATACTTATTTTGGGGAGGTTCACTATGAACAACACCGTAAACAAGACCAAAACCCACGCCATTCACCTTCGCGCCTGTCTGCTTTCTTTCATCCCCAAGCGAAATACGGAACACGTTAATGTTTCCGATGTCTTGGAGAGCATGAGCCGCTTTCATTCCGAGAACAAAAAGCTCGAAATCGTCTACGATTTCACGCGGGAAAGAAGCATTATCAAGTCGATCTATCAGGACAAAGCTCCCAATTGTTTGGATGCTGCCAAGGTCATTGAAAAAATGCGTAGCATGGAGTGTGGTGTACTGATTATCCCCACCTTCCGCGCCTTGGCAGATAAGCCCGAAATCTGTTCCGACATCATGATGATGCTTCACGAAGCGAAGATCCGAATCATCTCTCCTTATGATGGTTTCGATAGCAAGCAGATCTATGATCAGGCAACGGCAGAAACCTCCGAAATCTTCAACGATCTTCGAAAAGTTCTTCGTCAAGCCATTGCCAAGTGTATCGTAAAGAACGTTGACGAGTTCATTGCCTACGTTGAACAGACAAAGGATCACCACCAAAACACTCCCTTTGTTCTCGCCTTTGGCAACAAAGCCATTCAGATCCCGTACTCGGAAGATATCTGTGAGGAAATCTTCGATTTCCTTGACCTCCTTGACGAAGAATATCTCCGTCCGGAACTCTTCACGGATGGCGAGTCTGATGATGAAGACGAGGATGACGATGACATGCCTTACTTCGAACAGGAACCTCTCGTAGAGCGAGATTTTGAAGGATAAAATCTTCACCTGCGGCAACGCAGGTACATAGCGCTACCTCCTCGCTATGTAGATTCATTTCATTTTCTCCTTAACCTTGCGGTGTGAAATATAGAACCGCAAGGTACATACTGTGCATTCTACTCCTTGATCAAGAGGTTTTGAAAACGCAGACCGACATCTCTGACTATAGTCTTTCGTATAAAAACAGAAGGCTGTTGCCAGCAGGATTTTGAGATGTCGATGAGATATCTGCACCAAGGATAACATGGCTGTACATAACAAAAATTCACACAAACGACTTGAACTAATCCCCCAAAAATGGTATAATAAGATGAGTTCATAATGGGAGGTGAATTTATTGAAAGCTCAAGTCTATACTTTGCATATAGCTTATAAGGATTTCGAGGATAAGATTTGGAGAACTGTAGAAGTATCGAGCAAGAACACAATTGCTCAACTCGGCTACTTGATTCTTCATACTTTCGATACTTTAGCTTATCATGCATTTGAGTTTTCTTATGAAGACACACCTTATGTTCTGCCCATGATTTTGGAAGAAAGCGATATCGAAGATGCAATCGATGCAACACAGGTGCAACTGCAGGATCTGAATATATCTGTCGGTGATACGATGGAAATGATTTATGATTACGGTTGTTCTCAAATACTCGATATTCGTGTGCTGTCCATCGCTGATATGGCGAGAGGTGCCGGAAGAAGGTATCCTCAAATTATCAACGGAAAAGGTAGAGGTATCTTGGATGATGTTTCTCCCGAACAATTCGCTGATTTTATTGATCAGATTGATTCAACGGGAGAATCGAACATTCATGTAACTCGGGACGGTCATGACGTCATTTGGGATTATCGTCACTTTAATCTCGAATGCGAAAACGCCTTATTAAAATACGGTGTAGATCGTGTGTGCAGAGCTTACGAAGGTGAGTCCGAAGAATAGTATCTGCTATTCTGTAGTCAAAAGGCTGAGCCTCCTCAATGGTAATTTACATAGATTCGTTTACAAACATGGAGTAGCACCCCGGAAGACAGCGGTCACGTGCAACTCCCATCACCACCAAGGGATAAGTCTATCCGCTGACGCAAAAACACGGATCGATTTTGAAAAAACTTGTGGTAGGGATCTATTTTGTAATAGTGTGCCATGTCTAACGGTCAAAATCGATCCGGAAGAGAAAAAACGAGAAAAGCGGAGATTTCGAGAGATTTCTCCGCTTTTTTCGCGCCTAACTTTTTTCGAATTTCCATAGATCCATTTTCGATATTTTTTCGAGTCGAAGGATTCGAACCAACAAAGGAGTTTGGCGTATGGCATACAACTTTCAAAAACAAATAGACTTCCTCCTTGAATACGCTTGTCCAAGCATAAAGTATTTAGTATATCGTGATATGCTGGGCACTCCTGTGGACGAGCCTTTTATGGTGGCGCTTCATAACGATATTTTGGCGCAATCAAATACGCAAAAGCACTTGTCCGCGCAACACCCCGACGGATGGTTCGGTCACGAGCTTCACGGTATTGACGGCATGGATTGCCACATTGGTGGGCTTTTGAACTTGGGCGTTGAAACCAGTTATCCAGCAATTCAAAAGGCGGTTACGGCCTTGCTAACCCCCGAGATCGCTTCTACACACAAGAATTGGTTTCGAGGCGGTGCGGCGTTGGACGCAGAAGGACGAGGTGGCGACCACGCAATCGTTACCAACATTCTCGCTATGACAAAAGCTCCCGAGGATATACCCATTCTCGCAGAGCAATTATCACTCGCCTTTGAGCATCTGTCAGCGGTTTTAACGTACGATTCTATTGACGATTTCTCCATCAGGGGCAAGAACGAGCGTTACTACAAGCCTTACGCAAAATTCCCCGGCGCAAACCATATCGGTATCCTTTCCTCTACGCAGGGTTGGCGAACCAAGGATAATATGAAGACCGCAAAGGCGGCAATCAAACACGCTTACGAGATAATGAAGGATGTTGACGAATATATCACGTTCAAAAAGCCAACCGAGTTTGGTGGCGGATTCGTAGGACCGTTCAACTATAATTGGCAAGCTCTGAAGCCTATGATAGAGGAACAGATCGTGGGTATCATCAACAGTTCTTATAACTTCCAATTCGCATTCTGGCTCGGCGCAGTTACCGGCGTTCCCGATTGGGTAAAACAACACAATGGTACGTACGAAGCTCTTGCTGATATGCTTGATCGGAATGTTATATTCAATCAGATTCCCGAAAGTGACCTAAAAGCATTCAAACAGGTGTCAGGTAAAGAGCCAAACTATCGTAAAAAATACGCCGCAGAATGTGATGTTATGTATGCGATACTGAGAGCGGTTTGGGGAAAAGAATAATTGTTTTTAGAGGAAGTAAAAATGAAACTTTATCAGACATTAAAAAACAATAACTTCGCAACAATACGGAGACTACGTATAAATCGAGTACAGGTATATTTGTAAATGTTTTATGTTGAAATATTCACAAATATATAGTATAATTAAATCAAACAAAAAATCATAAAAATTTAAAATGGTACTTGAAAAAAAGCAAATTTTGTGTTATAATAAGTAACTAACAATGTTTTGTTAACAACACTGATTAAATGTTCTAAAGCGAGGAAACAATATCATGTGGAGTTCATATATTGAATCATACAAAGATTTATATCATGGAACCACGGAATTAGCAGCCTCGCAAATAGTAGCTTCTCAAACATTTATTCCAAGCAAAAGCGGATGGTGTGGTCAAGGTATTTATTTTTATGATGTTAAGGCCAAGGCTTGGTGGTCTGCAAATAGAACGTGCCGAAATGAAAAAGATAATGGAAACACAAAAGCACGTCCAGATATTGTCATAGCGGACATAATTCCATTAAGCAAATCCACCATATTAGATCTACGATCTCCGGATGATTTGAAAGCGTTTGCTGATTTTGTTGATGAATTCTTGTCCGAGGAAGACTTCGACATAACCGAAGATATGAGTGAAGATGAACAGATCAAACTGAAAAGAGCGTTGCTTTTGAGTTTTTATTGTGAAGAAAATAATCTAAAACTCGTTATCGGGTATTTTAAACAACAACCGCAAGAAAAAATAGATGCTACAAAACAATTTGCGGACTCGTGGCAACTCGCAATAGGAATTGAAACCATATACTGTGCTAAAGATTCCAGTATTGTGCATAATATTAGAAGAAAGGGAGGTAATTATCCATGAGCAAAAGATTTGAAAGATTTGCTAAAATGGCAAAAGAAGAATTTGGATTAACGGTAGTTAAATCTACCAGTCGAGAAGGATCGAGTTTTGAATCGTTGTTTGGTGTTTCGGCCGAAAGCATAGCTCAATACGAATTACCATATAATATTTCAGCCGATCAGTTCGGTTACTATGATGAAAAAGTAGTAATGGAAATGCCTGAAATCGATCTTCCTGTGATGAAATACGATACAAACAACAACATTTTTTTGGCTGCATAAGGTGAGTATATGGATATTAACAAGATGAAATCAGAATTGAAGATGGATGATTTCCATTTCGTGGAGTGCTCTGTCACAAGAAAAGCTGTCATTGAAAATGGAGCATTGTCTTTTGATTTGAACAAAGAGATCAATGAATTGGACGACGGCAATTATACAGTCATTCTTACATTAACAATTGAAAAAGAAAAAAGAGATTTGGCGGTTAAAGTTGTAGCAGCCGCTAATTTCAGAATGGAAAATGACGACATCGAGTTGGTTAGAAGTATCATGGAAACCAACACGGTTGCAATTATGTTCCCGTTTATTAGAAGTCAAGTGTCTTTGTTAACAACTCAACCTGGAATGATGCCGATTGTGCTTCCTCCCATTAACACTGCTAAATTTAAAACCAATTAATTTTAGTTCAAATCATCAATGTAATATTGATGCAAGATGCACTTTCGCAAAAAGGTGCATCTTGTTTTTTATCGTTTGCAAGCATGGAGTTGCACCCCGGAAGACAGCGGTCAAGGGCTGTTCCCATCATCGCCAAGGGATAAGTCTATCCGCTGACTTAAAACCATGGATCGATTTCAAAGAACTTGTGGTAGGGATCGATTTTGTAATAGTCCGCCATGTTTAACGGTCGATTTAGATCCGACCGAGAAAAAAAGAGAAAAGCGGAGATTTCGAGAGATTTTTCCAGCCCCAAGATACGCCTTGGCATCTTGGGGCAGTTTTCTGACTCTAACTTTTTTCGAATTTCCATAGATCCGGTTTCGATATTTTTTCGAGTCGAAGGATTCGAACCGGCGAATCGCAAAAATTGACCTGCTGAGGACAAAGAATCAGCCACGGATCACAAAACCCGTGGCTAAACATATTAAATTTCATTTTACCGACAAATTGGAATTTGTTTTATAATATATGTCATTCATTACAATACACATTTGCCCAATCGTTTTTGTTCTTAAATTCTAAAATATCTTCCGGCTCATATATATAACTCTTATCAGAGTCATTCGCATTTGAATACATAACCAAAACACCGTTTTCTTTATCGTAATTTCCATCTTTATCAGTAATAACCCAAAGGGTTATGCTATATGATGTGTATTCATCTGTTTTCTTCCAATTTGGATTATCATAGTGCTGATGGACACCATAAATTTGATGCAATATTTTGCCTTCGGCGTCCACTTGTAGAACGCTGTTATATCTGTGCGGTGTTTTACTGGGATTAGGTAAACTCAATTTTTCACTATATTCATTTAGTATTTTATTGCATTCAACCGAACTAAGTGAATATGTCTTTTTGCCAAGATTCTTATAATCTGTAATTGGATACGAAACACATTTAGATTTATCTAAAGGTTGATTCCAGTCGTTGGCTTCCTTTAATTTATCCTTGTTTTCCAAATAAAAATCTTTTGTTTTGGTTTTCAAATAATCATCTTTAGCACCTTCATACAGATACTCCGAATCTATAATTGTTAATGCATAATTGATATCTGGGTAAAAAAACACGTTCGTTTCATCATAAGCTTGGGAAACCACCAATCCAAAAATTTGATTACCATAATCCTCACAATAAGAGAATAACGTTCTACCGTAGTCATCTTGTTCCCAAACATAGATATCGGAACTATATGCTCCTTCTCCGTGATGCATATATCCAACTGCATCAGGGATGCTATATACAGCAACGGTATACAATTCTTTATATTCTCCTCGATATGGATAAGGATTTTCTCTATTAGAAATACAACCGGAGAGACCAAAAGAACAAGTAAACAAAAAGGTCCAACAGAACAACAAAGATAATGCTTTTTTCATATTTTTTCCTCTCCTCGTCAAATTTTTATTTATCTAATTATATTATATCATAATCATTCATCAAATTCAACCTCATTGATGCAAACAATCGTGAATAATCAAAAATTCTTTCTACATAGCTTCGTTTGCAAGCATTGAGTAGCACCCCGGAAGACAGCGGTCACGTGCAACTCCCATCATCGCCAAAGGATAAGTCTATCCGCTGACGCAAAAACACGGATCGATTTCGAAAAAACTTGCGGTACGGATCGATTTTGTAATATTCTGCCAAAAAATTCCGAATGCGTCGGCATTCGGAATTTTTGCTTATTACCTTTTTGCCTTTCTCTTTCACCGCAACCCCCTGCTCACAGCTCCTCGCAGCAGCACGAAAAGTCGGAGATGGCGGCATTGAAACGCTTCAAGAGCTTCAAAACGTTGTTTTTGAAAACGAAGAACGTGATTCGCCGATTTTGGGAGAAAAGGCGAGTGACGATGCATTTTTCGGCGTTTTACACTATCATAGCCTCAAACGGGATCTTTCCGTAGGCGTGCCAAGCCACGGCGAGTCCCTTTTCGGGATTGAAGGTCAGCATCTGGCCGCGCATACCGCCCTTGCCGTACCATCCGCCGCCCTTCGGCTTGAACTCATAGCCGCGCGACAATACGAGATCGACCCATTCGCGGCTGACGATCTGCTCGCCGTTCCAATCGCCGCCGCGAAGATAGAGGATCGCCAGCTTCAGCACGTCCTCGGTTCGGGTGTAAAGACCCGTCGCACCCATGGAATACCCTTGCGGGCAGACGCTCCAGGCATATTCCTTGAAATTAAGCTTGCCCATCAGCACCGGACGCAGAACGTCGGCGAGATCGCAGCCGGCAACCCGCGCTATAACGCGCGAGAGCAGATAGTACGCGGCATCCGTGTACTGATATTTACTGCCGGGTACGTTTGCAAGCGGCTCGGTGAGGACGATATTCAGATAATCCTTAGTCGGATAGGCAGATGCGTCGTCCGCGTCGATATCCAGCAGACCGCGACCGAATCCGGCGGTGTGGAGCATAAGATGATCAAGGGTAACGTCGTACCAGCGCTCGTCGATCCCGTCCGGAACAAGCTCCGGTATAAAGGACAGCGCGCGGCTTTCGGGTGTCAGCAATCCGCGGTCGTAGAGCAGACCGACTGCCAGCACGGTGTACGCTTTGGCTATCGAATAGCCGTTGCAGCAGGGGTTGGCGGGGTTGACGACCATGCGGCGGATGTTCATGTCCCGATCTCCCTCCGCAACGAAATATACGTTCAGCCCTGCGTTGTGGGCGCGGGTTGCGTAATCGATACTTGTCATACTTTATCTCACTTTCCCTTTGGCAATCGGCAACAGCGTGCCTTGCTGTTGACAAAATCAAAGTATTATCGAGTACAATTATATCATAATGTATGAATAATGTCAACAGATTAAACGCATCGGTTGATTTTCGGAACGTTCGGGCAACAGATCCCGCGGGGCACCCGAGAGGTGGGGCAGCTTCCTTGGCGGCAAGCATTTTTACCTTTTTATTTCAATAAAAAAACGATTTTTTGACTAAATCGTGCGAAAATTATTGACTTTTTTATCGAATTATGATAAAATTTATATGAACTATTGTCCGTTGATTGCGCGAACGCGCGTCAAAGCCGTCGACGGCATGCAACGCAGGTATTGTTTGCGTCCCAAGGGCGAAATAATAGACAACTTAAAGAAAGGAGGATGTTTTCATGAAAGACAACAACAATTTGGTCCGTTTTCTGCTGACTTTCTTCCTTGGTTGGATCGGTAGCCTGATCATCAACCATTCTTCTCTGAAGCCCGAAGGCTTCACATCCAGAACCGGATGCTACATCTTTTTAACCGCGATCACTTTCGGTATCTATCAACTCGTTGCCTCCATCTGCAACCTGGCGTTTGATCCCGCAAAGCCCAAGAACATCGGCTACAAGAAGGATTAATCCCCGCATTACATCACTGGCGGCAGAGGTCAAAGACCTCTGCCGCTTTATCTTTCGTTTTCATTTGAGTGTGCCGGGCTTTGGCTTGCGCAGTCCGTCAGCCGAAAACCTTTTCCACCTTAAAGTCATTGAGACCGAACATATACATATAGCCGTCGATATAAACGCCGCGCATATTGGCAGGCTCGCCCTCAAGCGTCACGTTAACAAGCTCTGCAAGCTCATATCCGTCAAAATGAAGGAGAATATATCTGCTTTCTTTCCCATCTACAACGCCAACGCCTACAAGCTGATTCCGACGGTCTACGTAATAGGATTTATATTCGGTAGAATATCGCGCGTTCTCAAGCTCATACGAGCATACAGAACGAACACCGTCATCCGTTTCTTCGTACACTTCAACCTTGAAGCCGCTCCAGTTATTACCCCTGCCGATGCCGAGAAGGTATCCGTTTCCGAGGTTAATGAGAGAGGTTGAGAAGCCCTCGATCGTACCGGTGTCCTTATATGTGATGTCATTAAGATCGGACAGATCGAAGAAGAATACGGGATCGGAAAGCTCAATAGACGTGCAAACGTATGCCGTTTCCTTATCGAATCTTACCGACTGTACTTCCTCACGCGGAGGTGCAAAATCGATCACGGATGCAACGACGTCAAAAGTGTTAAGGTCGATGCAATACAGGCTCGCATTGGACTGTCCGGTAGCGGTTTGAAGGATCTCTGAAGGAACAGATTCGTTTTCATAATACTGATCCCGAATAGTTGTGGCATTGGTGGTAGTGAAAACGCGAAGAATGCCCTCATACTCGTCCATGCTCCACTGATCCTTGACGTAGCCTCTGACGGTAACGCTGCCTTTTGTTTCAAAGCTGTCGCCGCCGTAGGTCAGACAGGAGATCTCCGTCATGGAATTTCTCGTGACCGTACCGTCCTCGTTTTTCTTTTTATCTGCAAAAACGTGAGTTAAGAATACGTGGTTTTCGGAAACGTACACATCCTCTGAATAGGAAAGATACGCCGCAGTACCTTCAAGGTCGAGCGTGTTCTCATCCAGCTTCATCACAACGGTATAACGAGTGTTGCTGAGATTATCGGGAGATACTATTCCGTTTGCGGGAATACTGTGTGAGCCGTTGCCTTCGTCGATCTGAGGAAGAAAGGTGGTCTCATCATCAAAATCAAGTTCTCGTTTATTGATAACGAACTCGGTCAGAAGCAGAATGCTTCCGTTTGCTTTACGGGACGACATATACTCGCCGGTAATGTTGAATTCACCCTTCTTTACGATGTTGGCAGGGTCGCTGACGTCAAGCGAGATCAGATTTACGTAACGGCTTGAATTGTTATTGGCTCTCTCATAATACTGCGTAACCACCGTTACGGTTTTGCAATCGTCGGAAAGGTAGAATTCCCACAAGCCTAAATAATAATTCATGCTTCCGCCGTAGAGAGTGTAGCTGCCGACTTCTTTTGTATTTTCCTTGTCAATGGAGTAGATACGAAGCACCTCATTGTCAAGGTAATAAATATGTGTGTCGCTCCGTTTGATGCGGTCGGCTTCTATAATGCCTGCAACTTGGTTATCGGTGATCTCCTTGTAATCGCCGGTTTCAATCTCCGCACCATTCTCCGCGTCAATCTCCGGCATTCCGGCACCCTCACCTTTTATTGCACCAAATGAAATATTTTTCAGCCCTGCCCAGAGCTTGGCGGCATTGTTTTTGTACTCCGGTCGCTCAAATGTGAGTGCGTTCAGTTTCTGAATGAGACCGTAATACTCACTATCCGCATACCGGGATACATCGGGTGGGTTGGTGCTGAACGGAACAAAGAGCCATAGGTTGCAAACGATCAATGCAAAGCACAAACAAGCCGCAACGAGAGAAATAACCACCTTATTTCTCCTCGGTTTGATTACGTTATCGGGATGCGCCTCGGCAACGTATTTATCATCGGCAAGGCTCAAGCCGCGATACCAATTCTTTTTATTCATAAAAATATTCCCTCCTTCGTAAGATGATCTTTGAATTTGCTTCTGGTTCTGTGCAGGATGACGCTGACGTGACTTTCCGAAAGACGCATACCGCGGGCAATGTCCTTGACACTCATCGAATACCAATATCTGCGCATAAATATGACACGGGTTCGGGCATCGAGGCTTGCAAGAAATCCGTTGATTGCCTGCTTCATTACGTATTCGTCCTCGATTGAAGCGTCTCCGTCCGGAATACATTCCCAATATTCGTCAATGACATTTTCAACCTCCGCACCGCGTTTTTGCGCGCGGTCGTGGCGATATCGGTCTATGGCGATATTTCGGGTAATGCGAGCGAGAAAGCATTCCAGCTTAGCCGGTTTTTCGGGCGGCATGGCATTCCACGCGGCGTTCCAGGTGTCGTTGACACATTCGTCCGCGTCCTCGTGTGAATGAAGAACGTTATATGCGATCGCGTAGCAATGCCTTCCGTACTTCATTTCGGTTTCCGGAATAGCGGTTTCATTGCGTTCCCAGTACAGCGCGATAATTTTCTCGTCTTCCATACGGTCACCTCCTAACACGGTTTAAAAAGGCCTTTCATCCATACAGTCGTAAATCAAAGCCAATATCTTACAGCTTGAGGAAATATTTTTTCCGTGTATATTATACCACAACTTTTCCGATATGTAAATCACAATGCCGTAAACAGTCAAAAACATTTCCGCTTTACAAATTTGATTTTTTATGGTATAATATAAGTGCAAACCCCCGGAAAGGAGAAAAACCGAAATGAAGATAAGATTAAATACCGACGAAGAGATCGTAAAAGCGGTCAAGGAGGGGCTCAAAAGGACGGGCGGCTATTGCCCCTGCCGTCGCGAGCGCACCGAGGACTACAAATGCATGTGCCGAGAGTTCAAGGAGCAGGTAGCGGACCCCGAATACGAGGGCTATTGCCATTGCATGCTTTATTATAAAGAAAAATAAAGGAGGACTTAAAAATGTCTGTAATAAAGATAACGAAGGATAATTTTGAGAACGAGGTCATAAATTCGGAAATGCCCGTGCTTCTCGATTTTTACGCCGATTGGTGCGGCCCCTGCCGCATGGTAAGCCCCATCGTGGACGAGATAGCCGAGGAGAGGGATGACGTCAAGGTCGGCAAGATCAACGTTGACGATGAAGTGGAGCTTGCCAACTTATTCCGCATCAACAGCATTCCGTCGCTTGTGGTCATGAGTGGCGGTAAAGTAGTGAATCAGGCGATCGGCGCGCGCTCCAAGGAGCAGCTGCTGGCGATGCTTGACATTTGAATAAAAAGTCCGAGATTTCTCTCGGATTTTTTATTTACGGAGCGGAATTTTCGAAATATTTACCGTAAATTGCTTGCATATAGAAGAAAAAATGATATAATTATTCAAAAATATTTGCCGTTTGCCTTTTCTTTAGTCGCTCTTTAGGCAGACGGTGTAAAATACAGGAGCAAGATGCGGTGTTGCACCTTGCCAAGAATGCGGAGGAATCTACGATGCGACTTTTGATTGCCGAAGACGATACGAAACTTTTGAAGTCGTTAAAGCATATTTTCGAGAGCAATAAATATATGGTGGATGCGGTGGCAAACGGAACCGAGGCCTACGAATACGCCGTTACGGACGCTTACGACGGCATCGTGCTTGACATTATGATGCCCGGCATGGACGGCGTTGAAGTGCTTCGGAAAATTCGGGATCGGGGTATATCCACGCCCGTGCTGTTCCTCACCGCAAAAACCGAGGTGTATCAGCGCGTCGAGGGCCTCGACGCCGGAGCCGACGACTATCTGCCCAAGCCCTTCTCCACGCAGGAGCTGCTTGCCCGCGTCCGCGCGATGTTACGAAGGAAGGACAACTACGCTCCCGAAATAATGGAGGTCGGCGGCCTCAAGCTCAACCGCTCAACGTACGAAATATCCTACGGCGGCGTGACAAGCTCGCTCAGCGGCAGGGAATTTCAAATAATGGAGATGCTGATGGGGCGCCCGAACTTCGTGGTGAGCGCGGATGAATTTTTATCCCATGTATGGGGTTGGAACAGCGAGGTTGACGTAAGCGTTATTTGGGTGCATATTTCCAACATCCGCAAAAAGCTTGCCGCAATGCAAGCGCCGCTCGAAATACACTTCGTCCGCGGCGCGGGTTATAAGCTGGAGGTCGTGAAATGATCTACCGGCTTCGCAAAAAATTCATCGGCATTTGTATTTTGTCTTTTATTGCCGTGTTTTTGATTGCATTCACCCTCATTTACGTAACCACGGCGTTCCAGATCAATCAAACGCTTGACCGCAATGCGGATATGATCTATCAGAATAACGGTCGCTTTCCGGATTTCAATGAAACAAAGCTCGGCGCGAGCAAGCCCCGTCCCTCGGACGGCTTCAACAAGGAGTCGCCGTTCACCACGAGGTATTTTACAGTCAGATACGGTGGCGACGGCACGCTCCTCGCCGCCGACGTACAGCATATAGCCGGCGTAAACGAAGCCCAGGCCGCAATCTATGCCGAAAAGGCAATAAGTGCCGGCGCCGAGCGAGGCTGGCTCGACGACTACCGCTATAACGTCTACCGCGCAGGTGACGGAATTTCAATCGTGTTCGTCAGCGGCGCAAACGCAAAGCAGAGCAATCAAAGCTTCATGCTCGGAACGCTGGCGGTGTTCGGCCTTTGCAGTCTGGTGGTCATCTTCCTCATCGTTTTCATATCCAAAAAGGCGGTAAGGCCCACGGCGGAAAGCTACGAAAAGCAAAAACAGTTCATCACCAACGCCAATCACGAGCTGAAAACGCCGCTGACGCTCATAAGGACAAATCTCGACATTCTGGAATCCGAGGTGGGCGAGAGCGAGTGGATCGACGACATCCGGGACGAGAGTCTGCTCATGAGCGAGCTTGTCAACCGAATGGTCATGCTTGCGCGCATGGACGAGGAGGGCACGAAGCTCGAGATGAAGGAATTTGATATTTCCGATGCGGTTGCCGATACCGTTTCCGCATTTATGCCTGCCGCTCGGAGCGGCGGCAAGGAGCTTACGGTGAGCATTTGCGAGCATGCTCGTTACAGCGGCGACGAGGCAAGCATCCGTCAGGTCGTTTCCATACTCATGGACAACGCGCTCAAATACTGCGACGGCGGTGGCGAGATCAAGCTCACTCTTACCTGCGAGCGCCGTCCCGTACTCACGGTTGAAAACAGCTATGCCGCAGTCGGTAACGTTGAGATCGAGCGCCTTTTTGACCGCTTTTACCGCGCGGATAAGGCGCGCACCTACGGCACCGGCTTCGGCATAGGCCTCTCCATCGCAAAGGCCATAGTCGAAAAGCATCGCGGCAATATCTCGGCTTATAATATCGACAATGAAAAGATAGGATTTAAGGTTAAGCTGTAATGAACTATCAAAACACCTTTAAGCGCTTTGAGATCAAGTATATTCTGACGTTTGACCAAAAAGCGGCGGTGCTTGCCTCCATGGAAGGGCGCATGAAGCTCGACCGATACGGCAGAACGTCCATTCGCAATATTTATTTTGATACCGATAATTTCCGGCTCGTCCGCCGTTCCGTTGAAAGGCCGATATATAAGGAAAAGCTCAGGGTGCGGTCGTACGGACCTGCTACACCCGATTCCGCCGTTTTCGTGGAGCTTAAAAAGAAATACGACTCGGTGGTTTACAAGCGCCGCCTCTCCCTGCCGGAAAAGGACGCCACGTCGGCGTTTGCCGAGGGCAGAGCGCTCCCGGTGAGATCGCAGATCGGGGATGAGATCGAGTATTTGAGGGAATACTACGGGGAGCTGAAGCCGCAGGTGTTCATATCATACGAGAGGGAAGCCTACCACAGCCTTGACGGCTCGGATCTTCGCGTCACGTTTGACGATAACATTATATATCGCACGACAGACCTCTCGTTATGCTCGCCGCCGGGCGGCAATCGCATACTCGCACCCGACACGGTACTTATGGAGCTGAAAACTGCCGGCGCTCTGCCACTTTGGCTTACGCGCGTGCTGACGAAAAACAATATTTTCAAAACCTCGTATTCAAAATACGGCACAGCATACGAAGATATGCAAAGGAGTGCCCACAAAGGAGTTACGTGCCATGCTTGACAGCTTTTTCAAAGGAATTTTTGACAGCGATGCAGTAAAGGTCATCGCGCCTGCGGACTTTTTGCTCTGCGTGGGGTGTGCCCTCGTCTGCGGCATCATCCTCACCTCCGCCTACGTCGTCAAAACGAAATTCACCCATAGCTTTGCCGCAACTCTGGCAATGCTTCCGGCGGTGGTTGCCGTCGTTATCATGATGGTAAACGGCAATATCGGCGCAGGCGTTGCCGTGGCAGGCGCTTTCAGCCTCGTTCGCTTCCGCTCCGTCCCCGGAACCGCCCGTGAGATCGGCGCAATATTCCTTGCCATGGGTACTGGACTCGTTTGCGGCATGGGATATCTCGGATATGCCCTGCTGATAAGTGTTCTGCTTGGCGCGATCAGCCTTGCGTACAACCTCATCTGCATTGGCGCGCAAAAGAAGGGTGTAAAAAACAAGGTACTGCGCATCACCATCCCGGAGGATCTTGACTATACCGATGTGTTTGAATCAATCCTTTCCGAATACACCACCCGTCACGAGCTTGTGCAGGTAAAAACCACGAATATGGGCAGTCTTTTCCGGCTTACGTACGATGTGACCGTAAAGAACATTGCCAAGGAAAAGGAGCTTATCGACAAGCTTCGCGTTCGCAACGGAAATCTGGAGATAACGGTGTCGCGGCAGGAAACCGCAGGCACGGAGTTATGAGAGGTAACATCATGAAAAAAGTAATTGCAATCTTGCTTGTCGCGGCCGTTTGCGTCTGTGCTTTGTCGGCGTGCAGACGCGTCGATCCGACCGAAACGGAAGGCACTCAGATATCCTGCGATCCGGAACAAACTTACGGCGAGGATCTGGACGATATCGGCGTAAACGACGGCTATTTTGAGGAAGAAACCGTCGATATCGAGGTCGCTTGCGTTTCCGGAACGCCCGATGCATACAAGCTTGAAGGAAACACGCTGACCTTTACCGCAGTCGCGGAGGATTCCGTTTATTCGGTATCGGGCAAGCTCAGCGGAAATATCGTCATCGACACGGGTGACGATTACAAATTCGAGCTGGAGCTTTGCGGCCTTTCAATCGTCGGTACCCGGACCAACCCCATTGCCGTGCTCAGCGGCGACAAGGTAACGCTGACGGCAAAAAAGGAAACCGAAAATTATATATACGATAAGCGCGAGGCGGTGGACGAAGCCGACGAAACCGTCACCAAAGCCGCCATTCACTCCGCGGTCGATCTGCAGATCGGCGGCAAGGGCGCGCTGACGGTCGTTTCGGATAACAATAACGGAATTCATACCAAGGATGATCTTGAAGTGAAGAATCTCACGCTCACGGTCGTTTGCACGGATAACGCCCTCAAGGGCAACGACAGCGTGAGCCTCGAGGGCGGCGCGGTCGTTCTCGTCGCGTCGCAAGGCGACGGCATCAAAACGACCAACACCGATATCTCCACCAAGGGCAATCAGAGGGGCACGGTCAGCATAAGCGGCACGAAAGCCACGATCTACGCCGCTTGCGACGGTATTGATGCGGCGTATGATGCCGTTGTCGACGGCGAGGACACGGAGCTGAATATTTATACGGATAAGTATTCCGCTTATTCAGAAGAGGTGACGGCGAACTCGGCGTCGGAATATTATATACGGTTTACGAGCAAAAGCTACAAGTATTCGGTCAAATATTACAATTCCGAGAGCGATTTCGAGTGGGTGAACGCAACCTATCATTCCTCGGCATCGGGCGGCATGACGAGCTATTATTACTACTCGTTCCCGAAAAAGACCGAGTATGAAAAGATGCAGTTCTTTATTTATTCCTCGGATATGGAGCAGGGTCAGGAAACCGATTACCTCGTCGCATCCGACTATCTGACTCCGAACACCACTTACGACACCTTCGCGCTCACCGGCCGCGGCAGCAGCCTGTCGTATAGCTGGACGAACTATACGACGACGGTTCAGGACGGTATGGGCGGCTTTGGCGGCAGACCGGGCGGCCCGGGCGGTCCCGGTGGCATGGGAGGCGGCAACAGCGATAAGGGCGACCATTCCACGAAGGGTATCAAAGCCGGAAACGAGATAGTCATAAACGCCGGCTCGATCAACATCAAAGCATACGACGACGCGCTCCATGCCGATAACTCGACGGCACTCCAAAACGGCGCTTCCGCTCTCGGGAACGTAACGGTGAGGGGCGGAACGCTCACGCTTTATTCAAACGACGACGGCATCCACGCGGAGAACGCCGTTTATATCAAGGGCGGCAATATTGACGTTGTAAACAGCTACGAGGGTGTTGAGGGCTTGCAGATATACGTATCGGGCGGCAACGTATCCGTTTATGCAAAGGACGACGGCATGAATGCGACCGCAACCTCCGGCACGGGAATCACGCTCAGCGGCGGATACGTTTACGTCTATTGCACCGGCGACGGTTTGGATTCAAACAGCCGCACCTCGTACGCCGGAATCTGCTTTGAGGGCGGCGATGCGGTGATCATTGCAAATTCGAACGGCAACTCAGCGATAGACACCGAGCAGGGATATACGTATACTGCCGGAAGTATAGTTGCCATCATGCCCGGCAGCGGTATGACGAGCGAGTCAAAGAATTGTCGGAACTTCTCCACAGTCGGAACGACCAAGAACATGAATCTGTCAAGCGGCAGTACGCTGACCGTCTCCGGCGACATGAACAGAAGCATAACCGTGCCCTGCTCGATCAAGGCCTTGGTTATCATTTTGAATAAGAACGTAAGCGTAACCAATTAAAACACTCTCATAAAGGCTCGGAATGCAAGTTCCGAGCCTTTAATGTTGAGGAAAATGACGGAAAGTTTTTGCTACGTGCCGACCTACGCACAAACCAAATGACGAAAAGTTTTCGCCCGCCTTTTGGGGAAGGCGGCGCCATCCAAGGCGCGGAGCCTTGGTCGCGCTCCGCAGAGCGCGAAATCTCCCGAACGCCGTTTCTTTTTGCCAAGCTTTTTCTTTGCGGCTTCAGTCCCAAAGAAAAAGCGGAACGAAGGAATTTGATGTTATAAAGTCACCGTAGCCCGAACGAAATTATACATCATTCTAAACGCGACGAAGTCGCAAAGCAACCGAGCGGCCGGACGGAGTAGGCCGACGAGGTTGGTTTCCGTTTTATACACGACCTCGCCACGATCCGGATCCGCAACTGCATTGCAATTTAATAATAGGTACCCACCCCACCCGTCCCCTCCCGTAAACCGGGAGGGGATGCCTGTTTGCAGAGGAATTTTGTTTGAGCATTCTGTCCATTCCCGATATCCGATAATTCTGCATCGGCTGAAAGGGACACCACCCCCAGCCCCCTCCTCGTAAACCGAGGAGGGGGAGAAAATAGAGCGCAAATTCCATCTCAAAGCTTTCCGAACATCGAAAAACACGCATAACTCGCCTGCGGCGAGCGATCGCGGCGGGTGAGGTTATAACGAATGCGCCATATTTTTATGAATTTATTGAAAAGTATTGTAAAACGTCGAGTTTTGTGATATAATAATCATGCCAAACAAACTTAATAAACGTAGGGGGTATTACTGTTTTCAGAGGATATTTATACCCTTTTATAACCATACTGTATTTGAATTTGGTAAAAATGCAAATTCCACTTAATAGTATGGTTGGATTTATATCCCCGTTTAATTAAGTTTGTTTGGCGACGATCGGAGTTTGCGTTTTTCGGTGCGCTGACTTCGGTTGGCGCACTTTTTATTTTATTCTATGGCGTAGCAAAAAGGAGGATGAAAATCATGAAAAAAGCAACTTGGCTCGCCATCATTTTAGCATTGTGCTGTGCGCTCACACTTACGGCGTGCGATAACGGCACCAACCATGGGTATAAAGACTTGGAATATACTCTGAATTCGGATGAAAGCGGCTACTGTGTCTCGGGTATTGGCACTTGTACCGATACCGATATTGTGATTCCGGAAACACACAACGGCGAGCCTGTGACGAGCATAGGCCAGTCGGCCTTCAGCGGTTGCACGAAGCTATCAAGCGTCACAATCCCGGACAGCGTAACGAGCATAGGCGAAGATGCGTTCTTGGGTTGCACGAGCCTTACAAGCATCACAATTCCCGACAGTGTAACGAGTATAGGCAATTATGTTTTCTTTGATTGCACGAGCCTTACAAGCATCACAATTCCCGACAGTGTAACGAGTATAGGCAAT
>JBJDZD010000004.1:18587-22453 GCA_051867815.1 Eubacteriales bacterium
TATGTTTTCTTTGATTGCACAAGCCTTGCGAGTATCACAATTCCCGACAGCGTAACGAGTATAGGCGGAAGTGCGTTCAGCGGTTGCGAGAGCCTTACAAGCATCGAGATTTCCGACAGCGTAACGAGCATAGGAAGTTCTGCGTTTTACGGTTGCACGAACCTTACAAGCATAGCAATTCCCGACAGCGTAACTAGTATAGGCGAGTGGGCGTTCTTGAATTGTACCGGTCTTACGAGCGTAACAATCGGTAACGGCGTGAAGAGCATAGGCGTTAATGCGCTCTACGGTTGCGAGATCCTTACGAGTATAACAGTAGATGCACAAAATACTGTTTATCGTTCGGCAGGCAACTGCATAATCGAAACATCCTCAAAGACACTTGTAGCCGGATGCAAAAACAGTATTATTCCAAATGACGGTAGCGTAACGAGTATAGGCGATTATGCGTTCTGCGGCTGCACAAGCCTTGCAAGTATCACAATTCCCGACAGCGTTACGAGTATAGGTGAAGGTGCGTTCAGCGGTTGCGAGAGCCTTGCAAGTATCACAATTCCCGACAGCGTTACGAGTATAGGTGAAGGTGCGTTCGGTGTTTGCACGAGCCTTACAAGCATCATAATTCCCAAAAGTGTAACGAGTATAGGCGAGTGGGCGTTCGGTGTTTGCACGAGCCTTGAAAGCATTGTTGTTGATTCAGAAAATACCGTTTACCATTCCGTCGATAACTGTTTGATCGAAACGTCCTCAAAGACAGTTGTAGCCGGATGCAAAAACAGTATTATTCCAAATGACGGTAGCGTAACGAGTATAGGCGATTATGCGTTCTGCGGCTGCACAAGCCTTGCAAGTATCATAATTCCCAAAAGTGTAACGAGTATAGGCGATTATGCGTTCTTGGGTTGCACGAGCCTTACAAGCATCAAAATTCCCCAAAGTGTAACGAGTATAGGCGATTATGCGTTCTGCGATTGCGAGGGTCATGTAAGCATTTGGTTTACCGGCACGAAGGCACAATGGGAGAAAATAGAAAAGGCTGATTCTTGGAATTGCCGCACCGGCAATTACACGATCCATTGCACCGACGGCGACATTGCAAAAGAATCGGATTAAAAGAGGATGAATACCATGAAAAAAGCAACTTTGATTGAAACCAATTTTGTCAAGGGTAAAGTGAGTATATTTACAAAAATTTAATCTTTTCATTTTAAAATGCGGTATTAGAATCTTTTGAAATGTTTGCTGTCATCCGTTTGTACCTTTCTGCGTGAAAAAAGCCAAATGCTCGGCTGTGAAGCATTTGGCTATGTATGCAAAAGGTTTTTCTGTATCTTTAGCAGGACAATAATTGTTTTTCGTTAGTTCGAATCAGGCTATAGGTCTAAAATCTCGAAGTGCATCTTCAAAATCACAAAAAATTTCAGAATCAAAATAACGGAGAAATCCCTCGAAATCTACGTTTTTCTCGTTTTTTACATATGAGGTGAAGTATAAAAATACATTGATTGAAAATGTCGCTTTGTTTATTAGGGCACATAGAATTCAAGTACAATTTCCAGTGCTTATCTTTTTTCGAACCTGCTGAATGGGGTTGTAAAAACTTATTACATCATCGTTTTATGATATTGTTTTTGTCTTGCCCGCAGATTATTTCAATAGTCTCAGCCATTTGTTCTACCGATTCGTAGAACCCGCGTTTGATCCATTCATCAAGCAAACCGAATAATGCGTATGAATAAAATCTGCTTTCATAACATTCAAAAGCGTTTGTACCATACTGCGGCATCATCACTTCATAAAACGCGTCGTAAACGGTGGACTGCAAGTTGCGGCGGTAAATCAATTCCAGCAGATTCTTTATGCTGTAATTAAAATTAAAAAAATCAACGGCGTTATCCAAGGTAAATTTTTTGCGTTCCTCTAAATTATGTTCCTCTGCCCATCTTTCCCAAAGCCGCACGATCTTAAAAGTCAACACCTCATTTTTCGTTGTAAAGTTTCTGAAAAAAGTGGTTCTGCCAACGCTTGCCACTTCCACAATTTCGGGGACGCTTATTTTTTCTATTGGTTTCGTTTTCAAAATCTTAATCAAAGCATCTGCCATACACTCTTTCAGAAACTCAGTTGTTTTCGCATTTCCGCCCATTTGTTTATCTCTCCTTCTGAAAAGGTACTTTTTTTGACAATCGTACCGATTCCCTTCAGCCTACTTGACAGTAAAAATAAAAGTGGTACAATATATATATAAAGGTACTATCGTACTGATAATAGTATATCATATCAATGTCAAGCTGTCAAGAGGTGATTGCAAAATGCTGAAAGCAATCCTGTTCGATTTGGACGGAACGTTACTGCCTATGGATCAGGATGCGTTTACAAAAGCGTACTTCAAGAGCTTGGCTGAATACCTTCTTCCATTCGGATATGAACCGAAAGAACTGATTGACGAAATTTGCCAAGGCACAAATTCAATGGTTAATAACCGTGGCGGTAAGACAAACGAAAGCGTGTTTTGGGAAGTGTTCGCCAAAAAGTACGTCAACGCCGAGCAAGATAAGCCGCTATTCGATAAATATTATCTGACTAAATTCAACGAACTGAAAAAAGTATGCGGTTTCGATAATCGGGTTAGCGGGTTAATCGAACTTCTGAAAGCCAAAGGTTTCAGACTCGTTCTTGCATCTAACCCTGTTTTTCCGAAAGAGGCACAGGAATGCAGAATGCGTTGGGCTGGTGTGGAAGTAGAAGATTTTAACTATATTACCTGTTACGAGAACTCGTCCTATTGTAAACCGAATCCTGCCTATTATACAGCAATTGCCCAGACCTTAGGCGTTGCTCCTGAGGAATGTCTGATGGTGGGAAACGACATTGACGAAGATATGGTTGCGGAATCAACAGGAATGAAGGTGTTTTTGCTGACCAACTGTCTTATAAACAGGAGTAGAAAGAACATTTCGGTATATCCTAAAGGTAATTTCGAGCAGCTATTAAGCTATCTTGAAGAATTTGAGATGCGGAGGAATTAAGTGTGTTTTATAATGAACTATATAAACCCCGCCCGAGCGATTACACGAAAAAGGGCAAGCTTTCTTTTGAGGCAATTTTGCAAATAATGGAAAGCGTGGCGGACAATCATTCTGAAAGTGTCGGCGACAGCATTGCGGAAGCAAACAAGAGAGGCATTGCGTGGATTTTGACCGAGTGGCGGGTGAAGATCATTCGCCGTCCCGAAAACGGCGAAAAATTACACGTTACGACTTGGATAAGAGGAAAAGCTCCGGCAAGTATTGTTTATCGCGACTTCCTTATAACGGATGAAAACGGTTCTGAGATTATCGAGGCAGAATCAAAATTCGCTTTATTCGACCTAAATACAAAAAGTTTGGTTCGCGTGGATGAAAAACTTTTTATGACTTATCAGCCGGAGGGAAAGATTATATTTGATAATGCTCCACGGCTTCGTTCGGCAAATATGTACGATGATGAAACTGAAATCGGATTGCGGAACAGTGATATGGACTTCAATGCTCACCTTCACAATACGCGGTATATAACATTGGCGTTGGAAGGATTGAAAAATGCGGATAGCAGAGGATATGATTTCAGCGAATTCCGTATTGCATATGTTAAGCCTGTTCAAGAAGGTAACACTGTTCAGATAAAAACACTTGCAACGGATACGGGGTATTTGATTGAAATATGTTCACAGCATATCGCTTGTTCGATAGTGGAATTAAAGAACTAAAAATGATACATTATGAAAACGAAGAAAACCAAAATATTTTTAACCGCCTTAAAAGTAATAGGTATCAGCGTTGGTTTTGTGGTAATCGTATTGTTTTCGGCTTTTTGTACGATAGTAG
>JBJDZD010000005.1:0-4231 GCA_051867815.1 Eubacteriales bacterium
CAAAAAACAAAGCCTATCTCTCGCTTGAGAGATAGACTTTGTCAGTAATCTGAGGTGATGTTTCACGTGAAACATCACCTATGCGTTAAAATATCGGTCTTTTCTTGATTTGAGCATAGGCGCGTGGGTATTTTGGCGGCGTTGTGCCGAGCTTTTCGGTGACGACAATGCACCGTTCAAAGCTCTCCTCGGAGCTGTGAAGCTCGGTGTTATAAAATACGGGCGATTTGATAGCCAAGAGCTTGTGAACCTTTTCTATACCGATTGTTTCACGTGAAACATCCTTTGACTTCATGGCAACGAACTTACCGCCAACTTTGACTGCAGGAATAGAAAGCTCAAGCAGTATCGGATAGCTCGCGACCGCCCTCGCTGTGACGATGTCAAAGCTCTCGCCAAACTTTGCGCCGGTCACCTCCTCGGCACGCGCACAAACGGCATTAAGGTTGTCCAAATTAAGCATTTCTGCCACGCGGTTGATAAAATCCACACGCTTGCCCGTGGAATCGAGGGCAGTAACACGCACGTCGGGTCGCGCGATAGCCAAAGGAACAGCAGGGAATCCGGCGCCGGAGCCGATATCAAGAACCGTTGCCTTCTCGGGGACAAAACTGCAAAGCGTGAGTGAATCGGCAAAATGAAGCAAAGCCGCGGCCTGAGGGGTTTTTATGGCAGTCAAATTGAATAGTTCGTTCTGTTCAAGTAAGTAATCACAGAATTTTGCCAGCTTTTCGCAAATCTCGGGTGTTGCATACTCCGATAATGAGTTTTCCGCGAGAATTTGCGCTAAATACTTCGGGTAATCGTTCATTTCAACTCCTTATTTAAGTCCAAGACGGATGAGGAGGACGGAAATATCAGCAGGCGAAACGCCGCTGATGCGTGAAGCCTGGCCAAGCGTTACGGGGCGAATCTTTGACAGCTTTTGAACAGCTTCGATTCGTAATCCGCCGACCTTGGCGTAATCAATGTCAACGGGAAGGCGGAATTCTTCAAGTCGAGCTTGTCGGTTGATCTCGGCAGTCTGCCGGCGAAGGTATCCGGCGTATTTAACGTCATATTGAACCGTACGGGTGACGGAGTGGGGAAGAGCAGGGCGATTTGGATCGATCGCGGCTGTGTCACCGTATAGAACCTCCGGCCTGCGGAGCAGATCGGCAACGGATGCGCCGTGTTCGGGTACGAAGACACCCTCGGGAAGGGAAGAAGTGTCGCCTGGTTTAGCGAACACTTGTTCTATGCGTTCCTTTTCAGCTTCAATCATATTCTGTCGCTGAGTAAACCTTTCAAATCTTTCGTCCGTGATAAGTCCCACTCGGCGACCGTAGGGGGTCAGACGCGCATCTGCGTTGTCCTGACGGTGCAAAAGCCGATACTCGGAACGCGAGGTCATCATGCGGTAAGGCTCGTTCGTGCCCTTGGTTACAAGATCGTCAATGAGCGTTCCGATATATCCGTCGTAGCGGTGCAGAACGAGGGGTTCTTCTCCCTTGACGGCGAGCGCGGCGTTGATTCCGGCGATAAGCCCCTGAGCGGCTGCTTCCTCGTAGCCGGACGTGCCGTTGAACTGTCCGGCACCGTAAAGTCCCGCAACTCGCTTATGCTCAAGCGTGGGATAGAGGTCGGTCGGATCGGCGCAGTCGTATTCGATGGCGTATGCGTAACGCGTGATGACGGCGTCGCGCATGCCGGGAAGCGTGCGCAGCATCTTGTCCTGAACGTCGGGCGGCAGGGAAGTGGAGAAGCCCTGGAGATACAGTTCCTCGGTGTTCTCTCCCATCGGCTCGAGGAAGAGCTGATGCCGCTCCTTGTCCGCAAAACGCATGATCTTATCCTCGATCGAGGGGCAATAACGCGGTCCGACACCACAGATCAACCCGGAATACATTGCCGACCTGCCAATATTTTCCATTATTATAGCATGAGTGTCGGCGTTGGTGTAAACGATGTGGCAGGGAATTTGCTTGATATTCTGCATCGACTCCTCCGGCGTGTCGGCGGAGAAGGGAATGATGTCAGCCTCGCCCGGCTGCTCCTCAAGCTCTTCAAAATGAACGGATGACCGCAAAATACGGGGCGGTGTGCCGGTTTTGAAGCGACGGATGGAAAGTCCGGCGGCGGCGAGAGACTTTGTCAACGCGGATGCCGAAATCTGTCCGTCGGGGCCGGAGGGAATAGCGCGGTCGCCTATGAAGATCTTGCTGTCGAGGTAGGTTCCCGTGGCAAGAATGAGCTTTTTGCATTCGTATTCCTCGCCGTAGGAGGTGCAGAGGCCCGTGACCATGCCGTTTTCGACAACAATATCCGTCACCTCCGCCTGCAAAATGCGGAGATTCGGGGTAGTCTCAAGCGTATGCTTGATGATTTCCTGATATTTTCTGCGGTCGGCCTGTATTCGCTTGGAATGCACCGCCGCACCCTTGCCGAGGTTTAGGGTGCGCGATTGGAGCGTGACCTTATCCGCGGCGCGACCCATCTCTCCGCCGAGAGCGTCGATCTCGTAAACGAGATGACCCTTTGCGGTGCCGCCGATCGAGGGGTTGCAGGGCATGTTGCCGAGCTGGTCGAGCGAGAGCGAAAAAAGAGTGGTTTGTATGCCGAGGCGAGCAGCGGCAAGTGCGGCTTCAACGCCCGCGTGACCGCCGCCGACAACGGCTATATCTGTTTTGAGTTTCATTTTTTTCCTATTATATATGTCGAATTAAAAGCCTCTGTCTTTGAGGTCGCACACAAGGTCAACGTAGAACTCGCGCACGTCAAAGCCCGGCACGTCCTTGCGAGAGAGGTCGATTACGTCCATGTGGGAGATGCCCTTATTTGTCGTTGGTCTGAGAAGGGTGAATTTCTCACCGAACTCAAAGGAATTTTCGCTGACAAGACCGTCATTCGGTCCGTCAAATTCGTTTACGATGTGGTAGAAAAAGTTAAGAGGAAATTGGCCGGCCTTGGCATTCGCCATTATCGAGCCGATACTTTGGCGGTAAATGCCGTTTTTCTCGGTCGCATCGTCAAGCTCCTCGGCGAGCGCGGAGCAAAAGGACGCAGTCAGGTTTGACATTGCCGTCAAAAAGTCGGGGTCAACGTCGCCCAGCCGCCGCAAAGCCTTGTCGTAGGTTCGCGCGACCTTGTCCCGGACGTGTTTCGGGATGACGGTTAAGAGGACGTCCGCGTATTGACAGCCCTTGTGGGGCGAATTGACCGTGGTGAGAGAGGCGACGTAGGGCGCCATGCCGAGCTTTGCGATGGCGTAGCGGCAGTCGAGGCCACCCTTTGAATGTGCGATTATATTGACCTTTTCGGCGCCCGTTTCGTCAAGGATCTCGTGAACACGGGCGGTCAGCTCCTCGGCGCAAACGGCTATGGACGCGGCGGAGCGGTGGTTACCGTAGAAAATGCGCGCGCCGTTTTGCTCAAGCTCGTGCGGAATGCGACCCCAATAGTTGATGAGCTTGTTGTCGCGGAAGCAGACGCCGTGAACGAGCAAAATGGGATATTTCGTCGCGCAAACACGCAGATGGGCGCGTTCTTCGTTGATCTTCTCGCGTTTCGTCTCGGTATTGACCTCACAAAGCGTGGTTTTTATGATCTTAATAAGGCAAAAAAGGTTCGCTATGGGGATCAGTCCGCAGAGAGCGCCGACGACGCGCTGCTTGACGCCGAGTTGAACGGAGGTCAGATAGACGCAAACGATGCCGTTCCAGAAGAGGATGAAGTAGGCAGAGAAGGTGTAGAGCGCGAAGAAGAACCACTCGCGCGTCGCGTCGGGTATCAGGATGAAGGCGCGAACGGCGTGAAATACGACGGAGAGACAAGCGGACGGCAAAAAGACGGCAAGCACGACCGCGCCGTGATGGCAGATGCGCAGGCGGAGGCGCCGCGTCTTGATTGAGAATACGCCTGCCAAGAAATTGAGTGCGACGAAAATGGGAACGACCGCCCAAAGCGTGCGAATATCCGCCAGCACGAGGGGCAAGCTGTTTGCGCAGAACGTGCAAACGGCAAACCAAAAGAGGTAGAGAGCGGCATGTATTCCGTTCATTTTCATCACCTCGCTTTACGCCGTAAACGGCGCATTTTCCACCGTAAATACATTTTTATACATTATATAATATAGCACAAAACGGAGGAAATGTCAAGAGTTTTCGAGCACCGTCGACCGACGGACGAACATAAATGGCCGAAAGTTTTCGTCAACCTTTTTCAAAAGGTTGCGGATTCTCAAGGCAGAGCC
>JBJDZD010000006.1:0-4226 GCA_051867815.1 Eubacteriales bacterium
GCAAAAAAGGAAATTGCGGAGATACAGTCGGAGATCGACAGCATAAACACCGACGAACTGACCGCAGAACTCGACAAGCTGGGAGACGCAACCCTCAAGCTTGACGAGGGTGCAGAAGAACTGCAAAACGGAGCTGAGGAACTGAAAAACGGCGCATCCGAACTCAAAGACGGCGTTTCCGATTTGAAGAACGGTGCATCCGAACTGACGGACGGTGCAAACGAGCTGAAAAACGGAGCCGAAGATTTGTATCACGGTACGTCCGATTTGAATAGCGGAGCCGAGGATTTGCTTAACGGTTCTGCGAAATTATCAAGCGGCGCAAACAATTTGAAAGCCGGTTCATGCGATTTATACAACGGTATTTGCAGCGCCGCAGACGGAATGAACGAGCTTGCAAACGGACTTTCCTCACTTTCGGGGAACAGTGAAGAATTGAGAAACGGCGCATATGCGGTCTTTCTTCAGTTGACAAGTACCGCCGAAGCACAACTGAATCAAAGTCTGACAGCCGCAGGTCTTGAAGCTGTGACATTGACCCCCGAAACATACAGCACAGTTCTCACGGCACTTTTGGATAGCCTTTCGAACAGCGCATATTCACAAGCCGAAGCGTATGCCGCCGAGGAGATCAGAACGCAGGTAAAAGCGGTTATTGCCGAGCAGATCAGAGTGACCATAACCAATAATTCCGATATTATGACGCAGATCGACGCAGGCGTAGAAGCTGCCTACGGTGCGGAAATTGACACTATGGCACAAAATTATGTTGCACTCGAACTTGCCAAAGTATATGCTCCCGATGCACCTGAAGCATGGTTGCAAACACCCGAAGGGCAAGCCGCCGCTCGTTCTTACCTTGCAACAAGCGAGGGACAAACCGCATTTGCCGAAGCTTACGCACAAATCAAAACACAGTACATGGAAGCGGCTGTGTCCGAACAAGTCCATGCACAAATGGCAACGGAAGAAATCCGGGCTCAAATCGAAGCCGCAACAGCCGAACAGCTTGCGAGCGATGAAGTCAGGCAGCAAATTTCCGCGTCCGTCGAAACGGCTCTTGGCGAGAATGAAGCATATCAAGGAATTGTTGCACTCAAGGGGCAACTTGACAGCTACAATGCCTTTTATCTTGGTTTACAGCAATACACGGCGGGGGTTGATTCTGCCGCGTCGGGTGCCGCTGATCTCAAAAACGGACTTGCCGCACTCAAAAGCGGAAGTGCGGAGCTTGTAAGCGGTACAATTACACTGAATAGCGGTGTGGCAGAACTTCATAACGGTATCGTATCTTTGAAAAACGGCACTTCCGAACTTCTTGCGGGTGTTATTGAATTGAAAGACGGAGCAATCAGCCTTTATGACGGAACGGTGGAAATCCGCGACGGTGTGGCTGAACTGCTTGACGGTGTTGTTACGATGTACGACGGTACCGTAGAACTTTACGACGGCACCGTTACCCTCAAAGACGGAACATTGGAATTTAAGGCAGAAACCGAAAATCTTGATACGGAGTTGAAAGATAAGATCAATGACGCGATCAAGGATATTCTCGGTAGTGATTTTGAGGTAATATCCTTTGTTTCCGAGAAAAACAAAAATGTCGAATCGGTACAGTTTGTGATTCAGACCGAGGCAATCACGATTCCCGAAGTTACGATAATACCGGTTCCCGCCGAGGAAAAACTGAACTTTTGGCAAAAGCTTCTCCGCCTGTTTGGGCTGTATTGAGATTCGAATGGCGAGCGTCTGATTTTTATGTGTTCTTTGCTTTCTGCGGTATAGTTTTTGCTTCTTGAAACTTTATACAATATCATTGTGTTTGCAATTTTGACAATATAATATTTTTAGAGTTTTCGTTGACAAATCCAGATTTGTATGGTATAATTAGCACACTTAAAGCAGAAGGAAGGCGAATCTATGAGAGGTGTAATCTACGCACGATATTCCTCGGACAATCAGCGGGAGGAGTCTATTGAGGGGCAAATTCGTGAGAACATGGCGTTTGCAAAAAAGAACGGCATTGAGATAGTCGGTACATACATTGACCGAGCCCTTTCTGCCAAAACCGATAACCGACCTGAGTTTCAGCGGATGATCAAGGACAGTGCGAAGAAGAATTTCGATGTTGTCATCGTTTGGAAGCTCGACCGCTTCTCCCGGAACCGTTACGACTCTGCCAAGTACAAAGCGATGCTGAAAAAGAACGACGTGAAAGTCGTTTCCGCAACAGAGGCTATCTCCGAGGGGGCTGAAGGTATTATTCTTGAATCGGTGCTTGAAGGCATGGCGGAATACTATTCTGCTGATCTGGCTGAGAAGGTATCAAGAGGCATGACCGAAAACGCACTCAAATGCAAATATAACGGCAGTGCCGTTCCTTACGGTTATAGGATCGATGCGGACAAGCATTATCAGATAAATCCCGCAACCGCTCCTATCGCTCTTGAGATTTTCACTCGGTACGCCGGTGGCGAGACCGCTACAAGCATTATAAACGATCTGAACAGCCGTGGATTGAAAAACAATAAGGGCAAGGAATTCAATAAGAACAGTTTCCATAACATGGTCAAGAACCGCACCTATATTGGCGAATACCATTACAGCGATGTTATCATTCCGGGCGGTGTTCCTGCCATCATTCCCGAAGATATTTTCGAACGTGCGGTTGCACGAATGGAGAGTAACAAGCGAACGGCTGCCAAAAATAAGGCAAAGGAGAGATACATCCTCACGACCAAGCTGTTCTGCGGAAATTGCAAGACCATGATGGTGGGAGACAGCGGTCAAAAGAAAAACGGAAATATCTACCGCTATTACAAATGTGCCGCCGCTAAACGCCATGAGTGTAACAAGAAGACCATACGTAAGGATTTGATTGAGGACTTTGTTATTGCCCATACGATGTATTCCATTACCGATGAAGATTCCATGCAAAAGATCATCAAGCAGATCCTTGCGTTGCAGGATGAAGAAAACACCGTCATCCCTGCACTTGAGGCACAGTTGAAGAATGTGCATAAAGGTATCGACAATCTTGTCAAGGCAATGGAAGCTGGCGTGTTCACTCGTTCGACAAAGGCTCGCCTTGAAGAGCTTGAAGCGGAGGAAGAACGCTTGCAGGCATCCATCAGAGACGAGCAAGTCAGCCATCCGAAGATCACGGAAAATCATATCCGTTGTATGTTTGATAAATATCGGGATATGGATATGAGTATCCCGGCTAACAGGGAACGCTTGATTGACCGACTTGTCGGAAGTATTTTGCTTTACGATGACGGCAAGATCGTAATTACTTTTTATTACAAAGACGAACCGTTTGTCGGTATGCTTGAAGAGATCGCTTCGGCTTCCGATAAGGTCGGCTCGGATACCAATGCCTTGGGGTCACCATAAAGAAGCAGGACACACGCATCGCATGTGTCCTGTTTCTTTATGCTGTTTCTTCATGAATCTGAACCCCGATAGTTTTGCGGTGCAAAACTATCAAGCGCGCGGAGCAGGGAATGTCGGGTTACCCGAAAACACGGCCGCATGCATGAGTTCAGATTCTCGTACGGAGACACGAAGCATCGCTTCGATGCTTTTCTTATTGCCGCTCCTCCACGAATCCGAAAAACTTTTTTAGCAGGATTTTGCATTTTTGGGGAGGGAATCCTTCAAATCCGCCTTCGGATCTTTTTCAAAAAACGCTCTCGCTGTTCGGAAACATGCGATTTTATCAATTTGTCATGAAAAAATTACCGAAGAACTTCAATAAAAATGCAAAACATGAAAAAAAAATTGCAAAAGCATGAAAATAAAATTGCCAAAGTGGTTGACAAGAAGCGATTTATGTGCTATAATCTGTGTAATCAAATACCGATGCCGCGTTTTCTTATTTTTCATTGGTTTCGGCATAGTCCAATGTCAGATAAGATGAAAGGCAGGTATTAAATCAAAACAAGTTAAATTCATAAATGGAGGAAACATTATGAACAAGAAAATCAGATCCATACTTATGTTGGTTTTGTGTTTAGTGCTTGTATCCGCCATGGTAATGGGTTGCACTCCCAAGGAGCCGCCCGTAACACCGGCTGTATTTAAGCAGGCACAGTACAATACCACCACGCAGACCATGCCCAGCAACTGGAACGAACTTACCTATGCCGACAACAATGATACTCAGATCATGAGCTACATTGGTTCTTCGTTCTTCGACTATGACTACAAGTTTGAGAATGACC
>JBJDZD010000007.1:0-4162 GCA_051867815.1 Eubacteriales bacterium
GAAGCACCGGGAGCAAAAGTAACGCCCACAAGCTTTCCCTCCGTGACTTTCGGAGGCGTTTCAAGGAGGACGAAATCGTAAATATCAAGCTCTAACGCTTCCGTGAAATCCGCCTTCACCATGTAAACGGTATCGGGAGCGGATGCTTCCGAAAAATAGTACCGCGAATTGAATGGGTTGAGCTTGCCGACGTTAAATTCCTTGGATGTGCCGTCCTCAAAGGCAAGGCTGAGCTTATACGAGGGGTCGTCAAGCCCGAACTTGGCAAGCTCCTCTGCGGTGACGTTTTCGAGCTTATGGCCGGAGGTCGCGTCTGTCAGAGCTTTTATTACGGAAGCGAACACTTTGTTGTCAAGCGGTATTTCGGTGTTCTCTCTCCAGAGCCACGCCGTAGCGTCGTCGTTGAGTGTGAACGAAAGCGTGGAAGTTTCCTCCTCGCCCTTGACCGTAAGCTCAAAGCCGACAAGGCTGTTGTGATCAATAACGGCAACGGTATATTCAGGCTCTGCCGTAGTGGCATCGCCGCCCTCGTCACTCCAAAGCGGACTTGCAAGCAAATAAACGAGCAGCAGCGCGGCAAGAACGGCCGTGAGTATGAGTAAATTTTTGATTTTCTTCATTATTATTCCTTATCTTCTGCGTCTGTAGATCGAATAACCGATTCCGCCGCCGAAAACCGCGATCGGAACGATGAAAATGAGGATCGTTCCCCAGATATTCGCATCCGTTGCGGTGGTCACTATCATCGGCTCGGAAAGCTCGATGCCGGGAATATCGGGAAGCTGTGAGGTATAGTTGCCCGTCATCCAATTCACGATTCCGTAGAAGCCGTAGAAGTTGCCGCCGTCGGTGTAGGACACGAGCGCATCGCTGATGAAGGCGCCGGATGATACCCAGCAGAAGCGGCTCTCGTCCTTCTCTGCCACAACGCCGAGATTCTTAACTCCCGCCTCGCCGTTGACGCCGCCGACTACGGAATAAGCCTTTGAAGAGGTGGTAAAGAGAGCGGTGGTCTCAACATTCTCCACGTCTGCAATGTTTATTGCATGCGCATCGGAAATCAGGAGCTTGACTTTGTTTGATGATACGAAGGACGTTGCGTCGTGGGTGTCGTTGATCTTAGCATAGATATAGCCGGGAACGTTTGCAACGTGAGCGGAGGAATCGCCCTCCTGAACCGTGCCACCCTCTGCGGAAAGACCGTATGCGGAAGCGAGCGACATGAGATTCTTATATTCATTTGCTCCCTTTGAGGTAAACAGGAGGATGTTTCCGCCGTTCTCAAGGTACTCTGCAATCGTTGACGCCTCAACGGCGGTGATATCCGAGGTGGGGTTATTGACCACAAGGCAGGTGCAATCCTCCGGAATCTTGTCTCCGAGCGCAAGGTTGACCGAATTATAGGTCATGCCGAGATAATCAAGATTCTTTTTAACGACGTCGGCGAACTCCGATTCACCGTGGCCGCCGAGAAGGTACATCGAGGGCACCTTCTGCGCGGTGACGTACTCGATACCGAGGGTCATAACGCTGTCGTAGTACTGCACGGGTGTGAAGGTGTAGCCGTAGTACTGCTCGTACATCGCGCCGTACTGTGCATACTCCTCATAGGTCATGCTGATACCGAGCGAGGAATTGGTAAAGAGGTAAAAATCATAGAAATCAATGATCTTTACTCTCTTTTCGCTCTCGATAATCAAGCTGTTTTCGCTCAGATCGGAAGCATTGTAGTTTCCAAGGAAATCGGGGTCGTCAACCGGGTCGATATCGACGACGGAGATGTTTGAATTCATGGAAACGTATCTCTCCACGAAGGTCTTGAAGGTTTCGTTCTCATTTCCGTCGGAGCAGATATAATAAACGGTTATCTTATCTTTAATGCCGGCGATAAAGCTTTGGCTGGTGCCGGATATGTCAAACTGACCCGTTGCGCTCGTATCGAGCTTTGTGAGCTTGACGGGGAGCGAGCCGACTATCATATTAACGACGACCAGCACCGCAAGAAGTATCAGGGATACGACGACGGTGTACGTGCCGCTCTTGCCGCGGCGGTCAAAGAGGGGCTTATTATTGACTTTTTTACTCATTTTACGACCCTCCAATCAGCTCCAGCGGCGCTTGTCGAACGACTGCACCGTCAGGAAAACAAAGAATACGGCAAAAGAAATATAGTAAACGATCGCGCCGACGTCGAAAATTCCGCCGAGGAAGCCCGAGAATCTGTCAAAGATGGCAAGATACTCGATAGTCTTGGGGAAGGACGAGGCGAACATTTCGGAATTGATGACGTACGCAAGCGACAGCGGTATTATCGTCACGGCAGCAACCGTTGCCGTGATGATATAATTCCTCGTGAGAAAATACACAATCGCAATGAGTACGAGCGCAAGCCCAATGAAGCAGCCGAAGGATGCAAGTGCCGTGGACGGTATCATTCCCACCAACGAGCCAAGCAGATAAAGAGCAAGGGAGGTTGCAATGCCTCCGATAGCGGCAATGAGCTGATTTTCCGTCATGGAAGAAACGAAGGTGCAAACCGCGATGAGTGCCGCACCGAGCATGAAGAAGCCGAAGATGGCACCGTATGCGGATGCAAAATTTACCTCGCCGAACATGCCGATGATAATGGGTGTGCAAGCCAATCCGAGGCACGCAACGCCCCAGACCGCCAACATGGCAAGATATTTGCCGATGACTATTTGTGCCGTTGTAAGCGGAAGCGAATAAAGGAGCATATCCGTCTTTGCACGCTTATCCTCAGCCATTGAGCGCATGGTCAGTATCGGAACGACGAGCATCAGCACTGTCAAAAGGTTGGAAAGGACGTATTCATAGGAGGCATACTGACCGATAAAGTTGAGCGCGGTAGAGAAAATGCCCGAAAACAGCCAGATAACGCCGATAAAGACGTAGCCCGACATATTTATAAAATACGATTTGAATTCGCGCTTGAAAATGGAGATCATTCGTCGTCCTCCTCATCGTCGGAAGAGCCGAAGAGGGGCTTGTAATCGTCCTCTTCCTCCGATCCTTCCTTGTTTTCTTCGTTTGCATCGAAATAATCGGTCTCGCCGTCCTCCGTGGGAGCAATAACTGCGCCCTCCTCCTCGGAGCCGTAGGCGAGGCGTAGGAAGATATCCTCCAGGGTGGTTTCATTTGAATGCATATCGAGTATGGGCATCTTTGCCGAGGCAAAAATATTGAAAAGATCCTCGCGGATGTCCGCGCCGCTTTGTGCGCTGACCTCGGCAGTGACTATGCCGCTCTCCTCGGTAAGCTTTACCTTCTCAACGCCCTTGACCGCCTCAATGAACTTCTTCGACTTGCCAAGGTCGCCCTTTATCTTGAGCGTTACGGCATTATCGCGGCTTGCCTCGGCTTCAAGATGCTCAAGAGTGTCGTTGGCAACGATATTACCGTGCGAAATGATGATAACGTGGTCGCAGACCGCGCTGATCTCGGCAAGTATGTGGCTGGAGATTATAACGGTCTTGATCTGACCGAGCTTTTTGATGAGATTGCGTATCTCAATGATCTGCGCAGGGTCAAGACCGACCGTCGGCTCGTCGAGAATAATGACGTCCGGCTCGCCTATCATTGCCTGAGCAATGCCCACTCTCTGGCGGTAACCCTTTGAGAGATTCTTGATAAGGCGGTCGCGCACGTCGTATATCTGGGTAAGCATCATGACTTCCTTAACGTGGTGCAAACTCTTCTCAAAGGGAACGCCCTTTGCTTCCGCAACGAACATAAGATACTCGCGCGGCGTCATCTCGCCGTAAACGGGGGGCTGCTCGGGGAGATAGCCTATGTGGCGCTTCGCTTCGATCGGCTCCTCAAAAATATCGTGACCGTCGACCAGCACTTCGCCCGAGGTTGCCGCAAGACAGCCTGTCAGTATATTCATGGTGGTGGATTTGCCGGCACCGTTCGGGCCGAGCAAGCCGTATATCTTTCCCTGCTTGATATCGAAAGATATGTTGTTTACGGCAAGGTGATTGCCGTACTTTTTAGTAAGATTTCTGACTTTGATCAAAACTCTTCCCTCTCTTTCTATTTACCATATATTAGCCAATTGTAAAACTGCGTTTTACAATTGAGAGCCGCGCGGCGGGGAACGCGCGCTTATCAGCCGCTACGGCTCCCCTCGGCGCGCGGACTC
>JBJDZD010000008.1:0-22016 GCA_051867815.1 Eubacteriales bacterium
CGCAAACCCTGAGTTCGTAAATCTCTCCATCTCCGCCAAAAATATATGCCACCCCCACACCCCGGGGGTGGTTCTTGCTTTTGCCGAAAATCCCGATATTTGAACTCTGCCGAAGCATTAACGGGAAAACGGTATTTGACGTTACGTTAAAACCGGGACAAACAATTGACTTTTGAATAGTGCTGTAATATAATGTAAGAAATAGCCGATTGAAAAAGTCAACAATTTAATATAAATTCGTTTTTTCGGTGGCTTTGCCGACGAAAAAACACCGCCCAGACGTGCAAAGCGAGTCCGCGCGCCGAGGGGAGCCGTGGCGGATGATAAGCGCGCGATCCCCGCCGCTCGGGTCTCAATTGTAAAACGCAGTTTTACAATTGGCTATATAATGTAAGAAAAAACAGGAGGTGATTGAAAATATTGTACCTACAATCAAATCGTTTTCAAAAACAAAGAAGGAAAGAGCGTTATTTGGGCGGACGGCTTCTACTATTTCCGGCTGTTTTCTCATTCCTTAAGCGTTGAGGAATTGATAGTTATTGCTTTGAGCGTTAAATGATTGTGCATACCGCACAAAATTATCATGCATTTTTGTGCAAGCAGATAAATTTCATAAAAAAGCGAAAAATGTTGTAACGTTTTTTCGCTTTTCTTTGTTATTTATGTTGAGGAAAGCTCATCATACATAAGATGGGACACAAAAAATACCAAAGATCATTTCGTTGATCCTGCCGCTCGTGTTGACGGCAGTAACGGTAGCGGCATCGGAAAGCGAAACGGCAGAACCCGAACAGCGGAAAAATATTTTCGGCGAGAGTGATGCCCGTGCTTTGTTGAATTTGACGAATTTTTGATGATTCAGACTTTTTATTTGTGTAGTATTGACAAACCAACCAAAACAATGATATAATAAAAAAGGAGCTTATCAAGCGATAAATTTATACATCGATCAACACAGATAGAAAGACTTTGCAGAGCGCCTGCACAACTCTCGGATGATCAGCATCAGCCGATGATCGACGTAATTAAATACATGGAGGTGAGTCCGATGGCTATCAAGGCAGAACCCGAACAGCGGAAAAGTATTCTCATTGAGAGGTGATGCCCGTGCCTTGTTGAATTTGATGAATTTTTAATGATTCAAGCTTTTTATTTGTGTAGTATTGACAAACCAACAAAAACAATGATATTAAAAAGGAGTATTAAAATGAAAATTTCCTACAAAATGAAAAAACTTTTCGTAACCATCCTCGCCACCACTCTCAGCATCATTATGTTTATGACTTCGGCAAGTGCGATAAATATTGTTACCATTAGTGAAGAATTTACGGATGATGAGGAAGTAGTATACGCTTTAGAGTACTTTGCATGGGATAAGGATCGCCATTGGTTAACAGTTGCTGTTGATTTGTGTTTCAATGAAGAAGATACCCTTAATGAAGTAGATGCGAGTTTGGAATTGTGGATATCCAACACTTCTTCTTCGCCGACAACACCTTATTATCATAAATTTATATTTGGTAGCTATAATTGTTCCAATACATGTGATTCTGATGAATTGTTATTGTTTATCACAGATTTTAACCCCAATTTTGAAAGACACTTTATAAACGCCCAAATTGCATACACAGTTTATTATGATGATGGTAATATTCAAGAGTATTTATATGAATATTTCGTTATGATAACAACAGACGGGAACTGGGGTTATAGTAGAGTATGTGCCCAATAGGGATAGCGATATTGGCTAAATTATGATACAATAAGGAGGCTGTTATGAAATTTAGACGCGCGCTATTATTGGTATTGGCAACGATCATGCTGTTCAGTTGCTCGTGCCAACATACACCGGGCAATACGTCCGCCGAATCCGAGCCGCAGTATATGGCTTTTCATTTAAGCGATGCGTCGAGGCTCGGCAATGATATCTATTTTGTCGGAGGCGTGTCTTTTAATAAGGCGCAGATATTTGCCGCCGAATACGGCAGTGAAAACTTTGAGCCGTTCATTCCGTGTTTTGATACGGTTTGCAATCATAATGACCGTTTACACTGTTGCCTTGCGACTGAAAATTTGACCGCTCATGCAGATAAGCTCGCGGCTTTCTTACATAACGGAGAGCTTTCGCTTCTCATTTTCAATCCGGTCGACGTTTGTTTTTCAAAGCCCTACTCAAACGTTAAGCTGAACTTGGTGTGGGAGGATTACATAAACGATCTGGAATCTCTGCTTGATGATCCCTATACTCTTCTGGATGTGTTGACCTCACGCGCCGGGAGGAGCAATCCGTTCGTTTACGGGGATTATTTCTACTACTCCGAGATAAAAAACGGAGCGCGAACCCAATATCGCATTTCTCTCACGGGCGGCAAGCCGGAAAGAGTGTTTGAGGAAGATGGTATTATTGTCAGGACTATCATCAACGGCAGATTCTATGGTATACGCTATGAGGCCAACGCCTCCGACCCCGAAAGACCCGAAATGAAATTCTTCCGCTCGGATATGAATTATGAAAACGTCGAAGAGCTACCCGAAATGCTTGAACTCTTTGAGGTTCCGGGTGATGGTAATCTGAACCTGAGAAGAACCGTAATCCTTGACGCAGACGGGGATTCCATATACGTTCTGCATGACAAGACGGTCTGGAAGCTTCCGGATTCGGACGTAAACTCCGAACCTGTTCCGATATTGGATATGGGAGACAAGTTTCCCTCGGATTTGACGCAGTCATCGGATAGTATATGGTATGACAGCGGTATTATGTATATTGCATTGAATACGGGGAGATACAGCCGAGACGATCTGCTTAATGATCAGGGATATCCGACATCTCCTACGCAATGGTACGAAAGATCAATTCTTTACAGCTTTGATACCGTAACCGGCGAATGTAAAGAGCTGGATATTGCAAGCCAAAATTACCTTATTGCCACGATCCTTTATGCCGATGATAAGTATGTATACGGAAAAGGAATCTACGTTCATGATGATAACCGAAGCATTCAGGGAGTCACAATGCGCCTTACGCTCGACACCATGAAATATGAGGTCCTTCTGCCGGACTATTTCCGGGACTATTCCGCACCAATGGAATCGGAATGAAATTTTACCGGCAGAGCCGCTCCCCAGGAATAAATATGATGTAGTATTACTCCGCAACATTTCGATTCCACCGGAAATGCTGCGGAGTAATAGTAATCGGCGTTAGATAATACAGAGAAGCGAGGGCGGCTCTTACTGTTTCAGGTTTTTTCTGATTGATCAAGCCTTTAAGAATTGATAGCTATTGTTTGGAGTGCTCAATGATTGTGCATATAACACAAAAAGTTACTTGGAGGTATGTGCAAGTAGACGAATTTCACATTTAACGTTTGAAAAGCGAAAAAATGTTGTAACAATTTTAGACTTTTGCTGTTATATATGATGACAACGATTCCGTTTCGGAACGCTTACGTTGTACCGCAAGCTCAACTTCTAAGAAAGGATCGTGTAATTGCATCTTCGACCGGGGGATGATTTGATTACACAGGGATATTATGAAAATCCGCCGCGCATTATTGTTTTTATTGGCAACGGTCATGCTGTTCAGCTGCTCGTGCCAACATACACCGGGCGATCCGTCCGAAGACCCCGAGCCGCAACATATGGCGTATCATTTGGGTACGGTCTCCCGTGTTGATGACAGTATTTATTTTACCACGGACGTATCGACTAACAACGGCATGTACGTTCTTGCCACCGAATACGGTGCGATAAATTTTGACGCCTACGTACCGTGTTTTAACCCCGTATGCGATCACACGTCGCGTTCGACATGTTGCGTTGCGTTATCACGCATGGTATTTCAAATGTCCGAAATCGTAGCATTTAAGTACAAAGGGGAGCCTGCCTTGGTTGTTTTTAACCAAATAGACAGCTGTTTGTCATTGCCGTATTCAAATATCAAGGTGAACCTGGTGTACGAAGACTTTCTGGATTCGGATTCTCCCAGTGAAGGTTATAGAGAGTGGGAATCCTCACCCTCGAAGCCAAAGAGAAACGAATTGCTCGTTTACAAGGATTATTTCTATTACGTTGAAACAAGAAACGGGGTACGAGTTCAATATCGGATCTCGCTTGAAGGAGGAGAACCCGAAAGAGTATTTGAGGAAGATAACGTCATTATCCGAACAATCATCAACGACCGCTTCTACGGTATCAAATATGATGTCGATGATTGGACACCCGAGCAGGGTCAACTGCCCACGCGCGATCAGATACATTATTTTCGTTCGGATATGAATTACGAAAACGTCGAGCCCCTGCCCGAAAAGCTCCAATTCTTCAGTCTGTTCAGTGATATTGCCACGAACGACTTTATAATACTTGACGCCGACGGCGACTATATCTACACAAAGCGCGGAACGAAGATATTGGCGTTTTCCGATTCGGATATATATGCAGAGCCGATCTTGATTTCCGATACGGAAGGCAAGATACCGACCGATCTGCCGTCTTTGTCTATAGTCAGCCGGGGTTATAGCGACGGTATCATATTCTCTGTTATAAACAGCGGTCTATACAATCGCATGGTGTACGACTACAGCGGAACGATGACAAAAAATCCTCAATGGTATGAAAGCTCAACCCTTTACAGCTTTGATATCCGAACGGGCGAATGCCGCGTATTGGATATGTCGGATCAGAAATACCTTTTGGAAGAGGTCTATTATGCAGACGATAAATACGTGTACGGAAGAGGAAGCTACGTTCATGATGATAACCGATGCATTCAGAGCGTCAACATACGCCTCACACTCGACACCATGAGATACGAGGTCCTTCTGCCGGACTATTTCCGGGAGTATTCCCCGCAATCGTAAGCGGAACGAAATCTATTATTTAACCCGGAGGAAACATGCTTTATAAAAGTGAACTTAAAAAAATATTCGGCAACCGTTTTTTCACCGTTGTCCTTATAATACTGTTATTGGCAAACGGCATACTCGCGTACAGGGATGCCCCCGAAAAGCCAAAGATACCCTTACAGGATATCAAAGAATTCATTGATTACTATATCGAGAACCCCGAGGAGATAGAGCAATACCGCCGCGACCGCAAGACCGCAATTAACAATTTCTATGATTCGGAAGAATATCTCGAAGGCGTTGAGCTGTCCGACGTGGTGCCCGACGTCTACGCAAAGAGCGATGATTATACGGACGACGATCTGCTTAATATGCTCACCCGTGTGAAAAACGCCAACGATAGTATCGGCAAAAAGATAAGTCTGGTCATCGCAAACGGCAAAAACAATCAGCGCCTTCTCAAAAAGAAGGGCTACAAAGAGGACGATTTTCTGTACGTTTATCAACAAAAAGCGATAGATACCTACACCGAGCTGAGGGAGCCTGCCTTGAATAACGTAAACTTTGAGTACGTTTACGGTTGGGATTCATGGCTGAACTATAATGCGGGAACGGTGCTTATGCTGGTGGCGCTGACCCTGCTCGGTTCTACCGTGTTCGGTGTCGAAGGACGTTGCGGCACGCTTGAGCTTATCCGCACCTTCAAAAAAGGTCGCCGTCACACGGCGTTTGCAAAATGCGCAGCATCCGTGACGGTAAGTGCCGCCACCGGCGTGCTGTTTTGCCTGACGTCCTTTATCGGAGTAGGAATTAAAACGGGATATTCATCGCCTGAAAATGCAATACATGCGGTATCGGGATATGAACTCGTTCCGTTCGTTGCAGATATATGGCAGTATGCGCTCATACATATCGCAGGAGTGGTTCTTGCGGCGGTTGTGTTCTGTACCTTCAGCACGCTGGTAGCGGCAATGTTCCGCGGCGCGACAGTCGCACTTGCGGGCGGAGCACTCTTTGCCGCACTTAACCTTTTGCTGTGGAGATACAATTACAAAACGATAAACAATCCCCTTCAGTACCTCAATCTCTTTGCGGCGGCTGACGGCGACGCGCTCTTTTCCTACGTCCGCGGAGTATCGATCTTCGGCGAGTTCGCGCATTGCTGGATAGTACTTGTGGTGTTGTCGGTTCTGCTGTGCGTGATCTTCACGCTGAGTGCCGTGTTCGTATTCGATAAATTCGGAACGAAGGATCTGCGTATTCCCATCTTCCGCGATATAATCAAGTGGCTCAGATCCGCTTATGATAGGTTTACTCAGCGCATCACGGCAAAACGCGGACTTCGGTGCAGAACGACTTCAATCACGTCGATCGAGCACTATAAAATATATTTCAGCCGCGGCTTGATCCTTATTGTTATCGCGCTCGTCGTGTTCAAAGCGGTTAATACCGATGGGCATTACAAGGATACGTATTCCAGGGATGAGATATATTATAATTATCTTTCCGAGGTCAGGGGCGAATGGAATGAAGAAAAGCACGAATACATCGAGCGCGAGCTTTTTGCGGCAAAGGAGACGATAGGCAAATATACTGCCATGCAGGTTGCTTATGAAAACGGAAAAATAAGCAGTAAAGAGTTCCGCGCGTTTCTGATCGAATATTCATATGCCCAGCAGGTCGAAATACCGCTCGAGGCGATCTACAACACCTCACAGCATCTGAAAAAACTGGACAGTCAAGGCATCCGAGGCAGTTTCGTTTATGACACGGGCTGGAAACAGCTCAATAACCGCCAATACGACATATATTTGTATCTGCTGATCGTTATCACGGGAAGCATCTGCTTCAGTATGGAGCATAACGAGCGTTCCTCAAGCGGAGGTTTCAAGCAGATCCTGCGTTCTACCAAACGCGGCCGCAGAGACACCTTCCGCGCAAAATGTACGGCAAGCCTTATCGCGGCATTGGTCGGAAGTATTTTCTGTATAGGGCTTGAGGTTTTTACGGTCATCAGGCTGTGGGAGCTGCCGGACGCGAGCGTGCCTCTGGTTTCCTTAACGCAATATGCCGATGCACCGGCATCTCTGACGCTGTGGCAATACTCGGCATTTGTATGCGCGGCAGATATGCTTGCTATGGTGTTACTCGGACTCTTGACGTTTGCGCTGTCTTGCCTGTTCGGCAAGTTTATCAATTGCATTATCGTTGCGGCAATTCTGACGCTTGTTCCGCACGCGCTCGGTAAGGTTGGACTTGCAGTGCCGATCTGGTGCGATTATTTCGGGCTTCAGCAAGTCGACCGGCTTGCAAAATGGAGCATGGAGAGCAATATTATCGGGGACTTCGGCGGATACGCGATCGTATTGCTCTTCTGGATAACCGTCACGTTGGCATTGATCCTCGCGGCAAATCGCAAATGGGTAGATGAAAGGAGATAAACAATGAAATTATCTATAAATAACGTATCAAAATCTTACGGAAGCAACAAGGCTCTGCAGCACTTCACCGCAGACCTCGAGCCGGGTATTTACGCACTTCTCGGACCGAACGGAAGCGGTAAATCGACCTTGATGAACATAATCACCGACAACCTCAAGTCCGACGAGGGAGAGATCCTCTTCTCGGACGGGGGCGAGGCGGAAAACATACTCAAAATGGGCGTCAGATTCCGCGAAAAGCTCGGATTTATGCCCCAGTACCCCGGAATGTACCCGAATTTCTCCATCGAGAGATTTATGTGGTATATGGCGGCGCTCAAGGATGTCGGAGCATATCTCAAGGGCAGAGCAAAAAAGCAGTACGTCAAAACCGAAATTGAAAACATCCTCAAAGCCGTCGAGCTGGATGACATTCCGAGAAGAAAGATCGGTGCGCTTTCCGGCGGAATGAAACAGCGCCTTGCTCTCGCTCAAGCCGTTCTCGGGAACCCCTCGGTGCTCATTCTCGACGAACCCACGGCGGGACTTGACCCGAAACAGCGCATCGCGATCAGGAATTTCATCTCCCGAATCGCTTTCGACAAGATCGTGATCATTGCAACTCACGTTGTTTCCGACGTAGAATTCATCGCCCGTGACGTAATTATGCTCAAGAAGGGCGTCATAGTCGACAACGCGCCGCCTGCAGAGCTGGTGCGCAAGATCGAGGGCAAGGTCTGGAATCTTACCGCTCCCGAAAGTGATGTGGTTGCGCTCCAGCAGAAATACCGCGTGACCAATATCACCCGCGACGACAAAACGGGCGACGCCATCCTCCGCGTCATCTCGGACGAAGAACCGATCTCGTCGGACGGCAGACCTGCAACCGCCGTCGCTCCAACGCTTGAAGACTATTACCTCTACGTCTTCGGGGAGGACGGCATTGAAGGCTCAGCGAGCGTATTGTAATGACTGAATGATAATTTCTTGAGTGGATAATTATTCTTGTCACACGCAAAAAAGAATTGACATATTGAGGAAAATATGCTACAATAGAAGATGGAAAGACGGACCTGTTCAGATACGCTACATATCTGCCGGTAAAAATGAATAAAAAGTTAGTGAAATAATGTTTTTTCGGTTAATGATCCAACCAATAGAATAGTGAATACAATTATAACGAAGGATAATAACAACTCAAATCCGTATACATATACATCTTTAAGGTCTTCGATAATGGCATTATTTTCTGATGAGCATATACATATTCTTTGCGCCGGTTTATTTTCCGTACCTTCCACCTCCGATATAAGTATGGCATATCAATAGAGCAAAAAGCGAAATTTTGGTATAAGTGGTCGTGTTTCGGGGATAAAAGGCAAGCAATAAGCAGATTATCCCAAAAAGTGAACCCAATATCCCTTTTGGGGTTTTGGAGACTTTTCTGTACTATACTATTATCAGGAAAGGGGGTGAGAAAATGAGCAGATACGATAAGCAAACAGGTTCAAAATATGTATCACACTTGATTGACGGAGTAAACCAAAAAAGGCAACCGGGCATTAACGAGCTTAATCAGTCTTGTCTTGAACCCCGAAATCGGCTTAGCGAAGTTAATCTATGGTATCAAGGTATTATTAAATACATACAAGCCAAGCCTCCTGATAATTACGTGGAGTATTTTACGGTATTTCAAGATTCATAAGGGGACGTATATAAAATCGAGTAAAAATATGCGAATAATACGCCTCCGCATGATATTGAATTTGTTATTCCTCGGAATGATACGGAACAATTGCGTTATATCTCAAAAACAGCTTAAAATAGTTTGAAACAATAAAAACAAAATCATTCGACGTGAGCGAATTGAAAAGAAAGGAAATTTACGATGTCTATTTCAAAAAAAGTCTTAACGTTAATTCTGGCAGTTATCATTTGCATGTCGAGTTGCTTGATCAACATTGGAGCAGAATGGCGCGAGTTCCAGGGTACCAGTGTTACTTTTGATATGTTCCCCAGTGATGATAATAATGATTCGGAAGCAAGCGCTTCCATATCCAATTGGGGATATAATGAGGAAGACAACGATCTTGTTGCAACCACGTGGGCGCATGCGGGTTATGATCCCAGCTTTGCGGCTATCAGAGCCGTGGCAGGTCTTTCACTTTCCTTTGACGACTATTCCTGCGCAGGCGGAGAGACCTCTTCGCCATGGGGATATGGCGAATCGTGGATAGATGCTTCCCATGAAGGTTCTCAGTATGATGACGGCGATCATTGTGTTGTTGGTCTTACAACTGAACATGAGGTATACGTTCAGGAGTATGTCGATGGCGCATGGGTGCAACGACAGTATGGACACAGCTTCTATATAGGCACGTCTTCGTAACTTGTTCCCCCCCTGCCCGGATAAATACGGGCAGGGGGGCATATACAAATACATTGTGAGGTATTAATATGAAAAAAATAGTTCGCTTAGTATTTCTTGCATTAACGCTTTGCGTCTGTTTCACCTCCTGTTCCGGTATTTATGCCGACCTGCCAAGCATTGAAACTCCGCCGACAATTGAAGTCGATTTGAATGCGGAGTATTTTACTACCGGTTCGGTTTATAATAAGGGAAACCTTGCGGCAGGGGGGTTCTATGACGGTTACTGGATATACCGTGAAATTCAGGAATATGAGTACAAATATAAAAGACCCGACGGCAAGATAATGACCCTTAAATCCTACATGGATAGATTAGTTAAGGTGAATGCAGCCACGGGAGTCGTTTCCAGTCTTTGTCTTGATCCCGTTTGTAATCATTCCGTAGGCTCGGGTTGCTTAATGATATGTCCCGAGCTCGGCGATCCGGTCATTCAAGGATTCGTTGGTGACAACATTATCTTTACCTATGGAATATATGACAAAGTTTACGGAACAATAAACCAATCCTACGTTTACAATCTCAAAACGGGCGAAGCGAAGAATATTTTTGCGCAAAACATGGAAGCAGATCTCCTTACGAAATATTCATCGAGGTATATTTTTGGCGATACCTATTACGTTGTCAAAGATATTCTTGACTACTCGGAAACCGATTACGATCCTGCAAGCGGTGATCCTCTGTCGGATTATGAACCCAAAACGGTCAGTATTCTGTGCGAGTATGATTTCAAGAAAGACAGGGTTAAGGAGCTGTTCGAAATTCCCGCGGGTTATTCACTGAGCATAGTAAGCAGCAAAAGATTCTTCTTTACCGCTCCCGAGGACGGAATCTATTCATGCGATCGAAACGGAGAGAATATGAAAAAGGAAGACGTGCTTGACTTTTCTCCTTATGTCGTGTGCGGAACCTACGCATATAAAGTCGAGGAGAAAACACAGGATATGAAAATATATGATCTCCGGACAAATACGATGACCGAGTTCCCAAACGAAGTGAAATCCCTGGAATGGTGTATAACCGATTTCGGAATAATAAAAAACGATCTGTCGGTGCGGGATGAGCTATTGAAGCTCGATGGCAGTTATAAAGAACTTAAAAAAGAGAATCCCGATCTGACACCCGCCGAACACTTAAGAATGTGCAATAAGTTGAGGTGCAACGGAACCACACAGATCTGGAGATGGTCTCTTGACGGATCCAATCCTCAAAAAATATTTGAGCTTGAAAAAGGGTACGTTGCGATTTTGCAAGGAACCAAAGACTATCTTTACGGTTATTTGCGGCAACCCGACCCCAATAACGATTATGAGGAAGCACCCTACGAAAACTCAGGGCGCGTTTACATTAATCTTAAAACCGGAGAGATCACTCCCGTACCTTACCTTGAACTCATCGTGCCCGAACTCGTTGAATGATCAGAGGCACGGAGGGAAAAAGGCAGATCACTTTGATCGGTAAAAGAGAAAACGATCTGTTAAAAACATATCCAAAGGAGGAAAAGATCGAATGAGATTACTGATCCCGGAGCTTAAAAAGCTCTTCACAATCAAGCTCCTCTTGTGGATGATGGCGGCTTTGCTTACGGCGAACGGCTTGCTGGCATGGTGGCATTCCCTCAGCGTCGAAAAAGAAGTTGGCTACGACGGCAGAACCGTATCCAAGGTAGTCGAGCTTTACGCCGCAGATCCCGAGGGAATACAAGCATATGTCGACGAGCTTACCGAATACCGCAAGGCTCAGTCGATACTCAAAGCCCAGGCAAAGGAAGAGGGGCGCGAATTCGTTGAAACACGCCGCGCTCTCTATTCCGACGGCCTTTACACCGAAGACCTCGAGCTTATTGATATTGCCAAAAGCCTGATCTCATCAGCCTCAAACTTTCCCAAAGAGATCAGACAGTACATCAAAAATACCGAGATCAACCGCACAGAGTACCTTTATCGCGGCTACGACGAAACCACCATCGTTTACCGCTATCAACAGCTTGCGGGCGAAAGATACACCGAGGTCCTAAACAACGTCACGCTGAGAGGCACCTACACGGGCGGTTGGAATAACTTCTTTACGTACACTATGGGCGGCGTTTTCGTTGCCGTTGCCGCTATCCTGATCGGAGCGGTCGTGTTTATCAACGAGAGGGAAACGGGAATGTTTATGCTCCTGCGCCCCTCGAGGAACGGTCGATTCCGTACGGGTTTTGCCAAGGTGATCGCGGCACTCATCGCTGCCGCTGTCGCCGCAATTCTTATTACTCTTGAATCGCTCGCAATATTCGCCCTGCGCGACGGACTTTCGGGTGCGTTTGAGCCTATACAGGCTGTTTCCGCATTCCGTGCGTCGACCTTCCTTCTGGACGTCGCCGAATATGCCGTGATCTTTACCCTGTTCAAAGTCGCGGGTGCGATGACGTTTGCCGCCGTTGCGATGCTCGTATCGGTTATCGTCAGCAAATATATCGTGGTATTTTCAATCGGCGCGGGATTCTTCGGGTTAAACTTTATTGCCTACCTCACGGGAAGCGATATCTTTCAGACTCCTCTGCGCTATCTCAATCTTTTCATCCCCTTCGAGGGCGTGCGCCCGATGGCGAGATATTCCGCGATCGTCTTCCTCGGCGAGGTGTGCGAATGTCTGTATCTCGTAGCCCCGACAACGCTTTCGTTCGCACTTATCGCCTGCGTGATGGTTCTGCCTTTATATTGCCGACAGACGCTCGGACATAAGAAGATCAAGGTCGTCGGCGCAATCGGTGTGAAGATATCCGACGCGATAAAAGCCGCAATAAACTTCATCGTCGGTCTTATCAACAGAATCCCCATGAGTTATTCCGTCTCGGGCAGGGGAGTCGAGGTTTATAAAACGCTTTACGGCGGCATTCTTGCCATCATTTTCGTGCTTGCGGCTGTTCTTTCGCTCGGGAGCGTCAAGGCTGAGAGTGAAAAGGTCTTTGTAATGACCTATGACGAGCAGGTCTGTCAGTATTACCGTTCGGGCTTCGACGGAGAGTGGACGCCCGAAAAGCATGCCGCTATTGAGGCAAAATATTACGAAGCGCTGAAGGCGAATGCGGATTTCACCGCGGCACAGATCGCATATTCCGAGAAAAAGATAACCGATGATGAGTTTGCCGTCTACCGCAATGCTTATTTCGATATTGGCAGACACGCGGTAGGTATCAATTTGCTGCTCGATCAATCCAACCGTCTCAAAACCATGTATGAGGAAGAAGGCATCGTCGGCGTTTTCGTTGAGGATCTCGGCTGGAAAGCCGTGCTGACAAGAGGCGTGAATTTCTTCACCTTCGCTGTCATTATCCTCGTCTGTGTCGGAGTTTATGCGCGCGAATACGCGGGAAGACCCGTTGCCGACATCATTCGCGCCACCAAAAAGGGACGCGGATTCGTCTGGAGATCGAAGACGGCAACCGTCGTCGCGCTTTCCGCTCTGCTCACAGCCACTTGCGAGGCGATAGATATTCTCTATATTTCAAAGCAGTACGCGCTCGACCTCGCTTCATATCCCGCGCGGTCGCTGAAGGCATTTGCATCCGTCCCCTCGGGCATTACCCTCGGCGAGTATCTCGCGCTTTCGGTGGGTATCCGCATTTTCGCGGGCATCGCGCTTGCACTTTTCGTCACCGCACTTTCGTCCTTCTTAAAGAAACAGCTTGCCGTCATCAGCACGGCTTGCGCGATCACTCTGCTCCCCGCAGTTGCCGAATATATCGGTGTTGATGCCGCGGAAAAGTTCAATTTCCTTTCCTTCTACGGTGCCGACAGACTGATCTCGGCATCCTTTGCCGACGGCGGAATAAGATCAGCCGTCACGGCATTGCTTGCCATAGCTATTGCGATAGGTGCACTAACGCTCATCAGCGCCATTCGCTGGTGCGGCGAAAAAAGGAGGTAGATTATGAAACTGACAATTAATAACGTATCAAAATCTTACGGAAGCAACAAGGCTCTGCAGCACTTCACCGCAGACCTCGAGCCGGGTATTTACGCACTTCTCGGACCGAACGGAAGCGGTAAATCGACCTTGATGAACATAATCACCGACAACCTCAAGTCCGACGAGGGAGAGATCCTCTTCTCGGACGGGGGCGAGGCGGAAAACATACTCAAAATGGGCGTCAGATTCCGCGAAAAGCTCGGATTTATGCCCCAGTACCCCGGAATGTACCCGAATTTCTCCATCGAGAGATTTATGTGGTATATGGCGGCGCTCAAGGATGTCGGAGCATATCTCAAGGGCAGAGCAAAAAAGCAGTACGTCAAAACCGAAATTGAAAACATCCTCAAAGCCGTCGAGCTGGATGACATTCCGAGAAGAAAGATCGGTGCGCTTTCCGGCGGAATGAAACAGCGCCTTGCTCTCGCTCAAGCCGTTCTCGGGAACCCCTCGGTGCTCATTCTCGACGAACCCACGGCGGGACTTGACCCGAAACAGCGCATCGCGATCAGGAATTTCATCTCCCGAATCGCTTTCGACAAGATCGTGATCATTGCAACTCACGTTGTTTCCGACGTAGAATTCATCGCCCGTGACGTAATTATGCTCAAGAAGGGCGTCATAGTCGACAACGCGCCGCCTGCAGAGCTGGTGCGCAAGATCGAGGGCAAGGTCTGGAATCTTACCGCTCCCGAAAGTGATGTGGTTGCGCTCCAGCAGAAATACCGCGTGACCAATATCACCCGCGACGACAAAACGGGCGACGCCATCCTCCGCGTCATCTCGGACGAAGAACCGATCTCGTCGGACGGCAGACCTGCAACCGCCGTCGCTCCAACGCTTGAAGACTATTACCTCTACGTCTTCGGGGATGATCTGTTGCAGTAACAAACGTTTGAATCAAAAAAAGAGACAAGAATAGGTGATGCGATCGGCCTGACCCGAAATTCAGATGCGATCGATAAGCTGAAAAATGCAAACGGGCAATTGAACGATCCGCCTCAAACGGTGATTCTAAAAAAGCCGGAAACCGCAAAGGCTCCGGACTGCTTAACTCCGAGATCTAACGGTCTCGGAGTTATTTTATTCGAATATATCAGATAAATAACCGTCACAGTTTATATGTCGTGTACTACTCGAGTACAGTCGATAATGCATAGGGCAGAGACTCTCAGTTCCCAACCAAGGCGGTAGTTTGCCTTAGTTGGGGATAATGAGAAATTTCGGTATTGATTAATGCCTGAGAAAACAAGATAATACTATTTAAGTGCAATATTACTATTAATTTGCTTGCTCTTTTTTGTGTTGTGATTCTAATTAGTGTTATTAATATTACTGTAATAAGAGTTGGGATAATTTTCAAATCCGAGTTACTGAAAACCGTATAGCCTTTTATCGGGATTATTAAATGATCGCCGTCGCTTTTTGTCAAAGATCGTTCTTTCTCCATATACTTATCCTGAGGTGATAATTTACACTTGAGGTGATAATCTGCAATGGAAAGAAACAGTCTGAATTTCGGGATGATGCGCGGAAATGCCGCGTTTCCCTCGGCGATAGCATACGTCCGCGGCGGCACCGATGCGCCGAGACTTGTCGGAACGGTGAAGTTTTATCAGCTGCAAGGGGGCGTACTCGTCGAGGCGGAAATATACGGCCTCCCGAGCACCGACACGAGCGGCTTCTTCGGTTTTCACATACACGGCGGCCCCGGCTGCTCCGGCGAGGGCTTCTCCGGCACGGGAAGCCACTATAACCCGAGGGGTGTGGAGCATCCTCTGCACGCCGGCGACCTGCCTCCGCTCCTTTCGTCGGGCGGCCGTGCTTATATGGCGGTTATGACGGACCGCTTCCGCGTTTCGGATATTATCGGCAAAACCGTCGTCATTCACTCATCTCCCGACGACTTCGTCACACAGCCTGCCGGCAATTCCGGAAAAAAGATTGCCTGCGGAGAAATAATTCGCGTTAATTAAAACAAAAACGGCTATCGTGAGCATGATAGCCGTTATTTGTAATGTTGGAGCAAGATATACTAACCCCCATTATCAATTAAAAGAGCTTTATATCCGTTCGTTTTATCTCCGGTAACCGTAATATGATACGATTCGCCGAATCGTGCCGTAAAGGAAATGGGATCAAGGTATCGGGTAACATCCGCCGGGTATACGTTTTCATAGTTCGGGTCAACGTATTCGGTTATGATTCTGAATTGTATGCGAAGCTGTGTCGTATCGGAATCGACTGCAAGCTCTCGGCGGTTCCACACGATGACAAGCTCGGAATCCTTTTTGATCGGCGACCGGTCGGCGTTCGATATACCGCCGCTTAGCTTCGAATTATCTGCACCGTAATCGTAAACCAGCAATCCGATATCTTCTTGCGTATTCATTTGCACGTGCAGAACTATTTCGTCGTCGCCGGGTACGTATTCACCGGGGAATATCAGGTCACAGCCAACTACACTTAACAGCAAAGCGGCAACTATTGCAATTCCCGATATAATTCTTTTTCTGATCATTTTCAAATCTTTTCACCTTTGCGGAAAATGCCGATAAGACTTGCAATCTCCGATTTTTCGCATTCATTATACAATAAATATAGCCGAAAGTCAAGAGACAAGCCGATTTCGGGTACAGCAAATCGTAAGGCGCATCCTTTCACGTACTTTGCGCCAACGGTGCAACTACTTGCACATCCGCGCCGAGGGCATGGCTTTGTGACGGCGCGAGCAGCTGCTTCTTCACGGAGAAAAAATCACTTTTCGCTGATGAAAAGCTTGACAAATCGACTGCGGTGTGATAAAATCACCTTGAATGATTTGTTACCGATTTTTTGAAAATGCGGAGAAAAATATGGAACGAATTCCAATCGAAATCAATATCGAAAACTACCCTGCCGCACTTCAATCCATCCTGCGTGGCGCGAGAGTTTATGACAGCCGATGCCGAAGCGGCGCACAGGTGCTTTTTATTGACCGTGACGGCGGTTATTTTCTGAAAAGCGACGAACACGGCAAGCTTGTGACGGAGGCGGAGCTGACGAAGTATTTCCACAGCCTCGGGCTTGGTGCAAGGGTCTTGCATTTTGAGTCGGGCGAGCGTGATTTCTTGCTGACCGAGCGCATCCGAGGAAAGGACCTGACCCATGCGGACTACCTTTCCCGCCCGGAATGGTTGGTTGATAAGTTTGCCGGGATATTGCGCGAGCTTCACGAGCGTGACGGTTCGGATTGCCCGATTCCGGACAGGACGTCGGACTATCGCGCATTTGCGCTTGATAATTATCGTACGGGCAACTATGACAAGACGAGCTTCCCCGATAGCTTCGGCTATGCTTCCGCCGAAGAAGCAATGGCGGTCATAAATGCCTACGGTCAAGACCTTCGCTCGGACACCCTCATCCACGGCGACTATTGTCTGCCGAACGTTATTTTCAACGGTCGGGACTTTTCCGCATTCGTTGACGTCGGCTGCGGCGGTATGGGTGACCGCCACATCGACTTGTTTTGGGGCTTGTGGACGCTGTGGTATAATCTCGGTAAGACCGACGAATATTCTGCCCGCTTCCTTGATGCCTACGGCCGCGATAAGGTCATACCCGAGTGCCTCAAAGCCGTTGCCGCTTACGAGGTTTTCGGGTGATAACAAGAACCGATTCAAACGGATCGGTTCTTTTGATTTTTCCGTAATGTCATAGCGGAAATATTCCCCAAAACTATTGACAAAAAGTCGCAAAAGTGATATTATTGTCTTAAAACCATGCAAAATCAGCTTGAGGTGACGAAAAATGAGGCAGGAAATTGCAATACCGCTTTCCGATGGGCGAAAAATCAAAGTGAGATACGCGAATGAGTCCGTATCCCCGGAGACGTATTACGACCACATGCACGCGCATGACGTGATTGAGGTCTGTATCTTCCTTTCGGGGCAGATGCTCCATTTTTCCGGCGGACACACGTACCGCCTTTCCTTCGGAGATATCTTTTTCGCGCGCCCGGGAGAGCTTCACTACGCTCTCGCTGCGGAGGAATCCGTATATGAGCGCTACGCCTTCTGGTTCCCCGAGGACCTATTTGCCTTTCTCGCTTCGGGCGAGGAGCAGACCATCGGCGTGTTCCGCGATCCGCGGCTCGGAGATGGGCGCGTGTTTCGTCTGAGGCCCGGTTCGGAGGGTGAGCTTCTTGCACGCCTCGGAAATCTGCGCGCCGCGCTCGGAGGCGATGAAGTTCTCGTCACGCTCGGCAGGCTCTTTGACGTTATTTCCTATATTAATACTAACACGGACGACGGCGACCCTGCATCGGACGGCAACTTCGAACGCGAGATCCCGCCCCTCATCCATCGCGTCATCCGCTACGTTCGCGAAAATTATCAAACGATAACGGGCGTTGACGAGATCGCGGATAAATTCTACATTAACCGCGATTATCTCACGCGCGTCTTTTCAAAATATACGGGGCTTACGGTTCACGATTACATCCGCGTGATCCGCATAAAGCAGGCGAAGGCAATGCTTGCGGACGGCCTCGGTGTTACCGAAACGGCGTACGCCTGCGGATTCAACAGCACCTCGTATTTTATCCGCGTTTTCGGCAAGACGGTGGGAATGACACCGTCAAAGTACAGGAAGAAGTCGTAAAAGTTCAACTTTCGGTAGCATAATTGATATATATGCGCCCAAATAAAATATATAATTAAGGTGAATATTAAATTTTGACAAAAGGAACGAAAATGGAAAAGCTTACATACCAAAGCGAAGTCCCATACCTCGGTGAGTACGAGGTTTGCGTTATAGGCGGCGGCCCTGCCGGTGTATGCGCGGCAATAGAGGCAGCTCGCGAGGGCAGGCGCACCGTTTTAGTCGAGGCCACGGGAATGCTCGGCGGCATGGCGACGGCGGCACTCGTCGGTCCCTTCATGACCTGCTACGACGCCGACGGCAACGAGCGCGTCGTGCGCGGAATTTTTGACGAGATCGTTGATCGCACTATTGAAATTCAAGGTGCGATCTCGCCCGACGAAACCGACGCGCCGAGCGTGTTTACGTCTTTTTTGAAGAAATACCACCGACGCGTCACGCCGTTCGATTCCTACGCGCTCCAGCTGGTGCTTGACCGCATGTGCTGCGAAGCAGGAGTTGAGGTCTTTCTTTACACCAAATACGTTGACAGCGTGCTTGAGGACGGCGCGATAAGATCGGTCGTGCTTGCCGCTCCCGAAGGGCTTGTCGCAATCAAGGCTCAACTCTACGTTGACTGCACCGGAAACGCCGACGTTGCGGCGGCTTCGGGCGTTCAGACCTGGTGGGGAAGTGAGGACGGCATGCCGCCCCAGCCTGCCACGCTCTTCTTTGAGGTCGGTGATTGTGACGACGAGGCCTTCAATGCGCGCGGAAGCCGTCCCACAAGGCCCGTTAAGTGCTATCGCAAGCCGCTCCCCGGAACTTACAAGGTCAATCACGAGCGCGTTTACGGCGTTGACGCCAACAGCGCAAGAAGCATGACGGACGCCCACATCGAGGCGCGCGAGCAGATACTAAAGTCGTATAAGACCTTGCTTGAGACCGAGGGCTTCGAGCATTGCAACATAACGCAGGTCGCGCCCGTGCTCGGTATTCGCGAGTCGCGCCACATCGTCGGAAAATACCGCGTTACGGTAAAGGACATTTCCGAGGGCGTGTTCTACCCCGATACCATCCTCGTTTTCGGCTACGGAATGGACGTTCACAGCCGCGACGGCAACGTCTCGGGCGGCTTCCACGGCAAGGTTGCCGAAAAGTACACCGTACCTTATCGCTCGCTCGTTCCCGTCGGATGCTCCAATCTCCTGGTCGCCGGTCGTCCCATTTGCGCGGAGTCGCAGGCGGCAGGAGCCATTCGAGTTATGCCCGCATGCATGGCGATGGGACAGGCGGCAGGTCAGGCCTGCCATATTGCCCTTGAGAGCGGCAAAAACGTCGGAGATATCGACACCGAACTTTTAAGAAACAAGCTCCGTGAACACGGTGCCATTGTTGATTATAATTAAACCCATAAGGAGGTTTGGCATGAAAAGATTATTTTGTGCGATATTGGCAATCATGATGCTTGCCGTTGTGCTTGCGGCTTGCGCCGAGACCGGCGGAAGTGAGACGACGAAGGACCCTGCCGCGACCACCGTCGATCCAAGCGGCAGTCTTGCGGACGAAAGCACGAGGGACAGCCTGCCCGAGCTTGATTTCGGCGGCGATGACGTCCACATCCTTTATTGGTCGGATGCAAACAACAACGAGTTCTATGTCGAGGAGACCGACGGAACGGACATCAACGACGTCGTTTACGAGCGAAACGAAAAGGTTCAGGATCGTCTCGGCTTCAAGTTCGTTTGGAACGGTCAGAAAGGCTCCAAGGGCAATCTTGACAAGTTCGTCAACTATATCGACATCGGTATCGAGACGGGCGAAAAGCTTGAGATCATTGCAGGCCACAGCATGGTCATGGGTGCCGTTGCATCCTCCGGCTTCCTGCAGCCCTTGAATGAAACTCGGTATATCAACCTCGAATCCCCCTGGTGGCCGAAGGATCTGGTTGAAAATTCGACCATTCACGGCAAGATCTACTTCGCGTCGGGAGATATTTCGCTTAACACCCTGCTTGGCATGGAGGGCCTTTTCTTCAACAAGGATATGACCGAATCCAACCTTTATCAGTATGTTCACAATAAGGAATGGACGCTTGACAAGATGTTCGAGGAAAGCAAAAATTCCTATAGGGATACGAGCGGCGACGGCAAGTCCGCAGACGATACCTACGGCTTTGTCACCTACTCCGGCATGATAAATGCGATCTTCGTCGGTTGCGGTATCAGAATTACCGATAAGAATGCGGACGGCATGATCGTCCTCGCGGATTCCTACGTTTCCGAAAAGACACAGGGCTTGCTTGAAAAGCTCAACGGACTTCTCAACAACCAGAACGCATGGTATTACACATCCTCGTGGAGCAACGCCGCAGAAACCTTCTCCAACGGACGCACGCTCTTTACCATGGCAAGCGTACGCTTCACGGTTAACGAGCTTACAAGCTCCGACGTGACCTACGGTATCCTCCCCGTGCCCATGTATAACACGGATCAGGAAGGCTACTACACTCTCATGGCAAACACCTACACCATGTACGGCATCGCCATCAACTGCGATACCGACCGCCCCTCCGCCGTTATCGAGGCAATGGCATCCGAGGGCTATCATACAGTCACTCCCGTCGTATTTGAGGTAGCTCTTAAGGCGAGATACTCCGATGACAGCCAGGACGCCATGATGTTCGATTACCTCCGCGAGAGCACCGTTATGGAGATCGGTCTTGTATTCAGCGATCAGATTGCGGACGGCATCCCCTCCAAGGCACTCTTTACCCTGGTCAATAACCGCAAGTCGGATTGGATGTCCTACATGAAATCCTACGATAAGAAGATCAATTCCTCGCTGGAGGATCTCAACAATTCTTTCAATTAATCACCCATATAGCCGATTGTAAAAGTCAGAGGTTTTCAATTAAAATCGTTTTTTCGGTGGCTTTGCCGACGAAAAAACACCTTCCCCGCGAGCAAAGCGAGTCCGCGCGCCGAGGGGAGCCGCCAAAATCTTCGATTTTGGAACGGCGGAGATAAGCGCGCGAAAACCCGCCGCGTGGTCCTCAATTGTAAAACGCAGTTTTTACAATTGGCTAATTAATCACCCATAAGAAAGGAATAAATGATTATGAAGAAACTGATCTGCATTGCACTTACGCTGATTCTCACGCTTTCACTTGCGTCCCTCTGCGCCTCCGCCATTACGGCGGGAACTACCGAGGTCAACGTTTGGGACGGCACCACCGCATCCTCCTTCTCCTCCGGCTCGGGTCTTGAGAACGATCCCTACATAATCAAGACCGGAGCAGAGCTTGACTACCTTGCCGCATCCTGCAAGGGCGGCGAGACCTATGCCGGAACATATTTCAGACTTGAAGCCGATATCGACTGGGCAGGCAATGTCTGGACCCCCATCGGCTACAACACCAAGAGCGTTTTCTCCGGTCATTTCGACGGCAACGGTCAGACTATTTACAATCTTGAATGCTTTGATGAATATGCAGGTATTTTCGGTTGTATCAAGGAAGGTTCCGTAAAGAATCTTAAGGTGGACTACGCCAGATTCACGACCGATACGAGATACGCGGGTGCGATCGCAAGCTGGATGAAGCTCTCCACTGTTGAGGGCGTAAGTGCCGGCGCCAATGTAGTCGTTATCACCTCCGATTTCATGTCCAACACCGCACAGGTCGGCGGACTTTTCGGTATAGTTCACAGCTCTGCCGTTAATGCATGCGTATTCGAGGGCGAGGCC
>JBJDZD010000009.1:0-21655 GCA_051867815.1 Eubacteriales bacterium
AGCCGCAAAGAAAAAGCTTGGCAAAAAGAAACGGCGTTAAGAATGTTTCGCGCTCCGCAGAGCGCGACCAAGGCTCCGCGCCTTGGATGGCGCCGCCTTCTCCAAAAGGCGGGCGAAAACTTTCGGTCATTAATGTTTGTGCCTAAGTCGGCGCTTAAGGCTTTCGTCCTTTTAATCAAAACACGGAGCAGAAATTCTGCCCCGTTTTTTTCGCTTAGCCCTTAAAATACTTAACCGCCGATTCAAACAGCTTCATGTCGTATTCGCCGGGGACATTAAGGTAAAGGCCGCGGCCCTTGCGCTCTGAATGTCCCATCTTGCCGAACACGCGGCCGTCGGGCGACAAAATTCCCTCAACGGCGTTTGCGCTGCCGTTGGGATTGAAGCGGATATCACCCGTCGCCAGACCTTTCTCGTCAACGTACTGCGTCATGATCTGCGAGTTTGCTGCAAGATCGGCAAGCAGCTCGTCGGATGCCACGAACCTACCCTCGCCGTGCGAGATCGGAACGCTGAAAACGTCCCCAACCTTACAAGCGGAGAGCCACGGAGACGAATTCGACGCCACGCGCACGCGCACGATCTTTGATTGGTGGCGCGAGATGTCGTTGTATGTAAGTGTGGGACAGGTCTCGTCGGTGTCGATTATCCTGCCGTAGGGCACAAGACCGAGCTTGATGAGCGCCTGGAAGCCGTTGCAGATACCTCCCATAAGGCCTGCACGGTTGTCAAGCAGGTCGGTGACGGCATCCTTGACTTCACCGTTGCGGAAGAAGGCGGTTATGAACTTACCGGAGCCGTCCGGCTCGTCGCCGCCCGAAAATCCTCCGGGAATGAAAATTATCTGGCTTTCTCTTGCCTTCTCGGCAAATGCCTCAACGGAGTGCGCGACCGTTTCCGCGCTGAGGTTGGCAATAACGAAGATCTCCGGCTCTGCGCCTGCATCCGCAAAGGCCTTTGCGGTGTCAAATTCGCAGTTCGTGCCCGGGAAAACGGGTATGAGCACCTTCGGGCGAGCGATTCCGACGGGAGCTGCGGTGGGAACTGTCTTTTCGGGGCAGCTGAGTGTTTCCATCCTGCGCGCCGGAGGAGTGATATTGCAGGAATAAACACCCTCAAGCCTGTCCTCGGATATCTTCAAAAGCTCGGAAAGAGCAACGCTCTCCGCGCCGAGGGTGATAATGCCGTCGTCGGTAAGTGTGCCGAGGGTGATAACGTCGTAGTTGCCCACAGCGACGTCGCCCTTAACCTCAAGTACGAACGAGCCGCCCGCAAGGTCAAAGATATCGCGGGTGGAAATATTTTCATTGAGCTTGATGCCTATACCGTTGCCAAATCCCATCTTCATGAGCGCCTCGGCAACACCGCCGATGCCGGGCGTGAAGGCACTGACGCAAGCTCCCGATCTCTGCGCCGAGGTGACGGCTCCGAAGAGGGCGAGGAGGGATTCCGTTACGGGGAGACCGTCCGCGTCGTACTTCGGCTTTAAGAGCAGCACGCGGTTGCCGGATTTCTTGAATTCCGGGGACACCATATTTTCCACCTTATCCGCGGTAACGGCGAAGGAAACGAGCGTTGGCGGAACGTCGAGATCCTGCGCACTTCCGCTCATGGAGTCCTTACCGCCGATCGCGCCCGAGCCGAGCTTGGTCTGCGCTGCAAAAGCACCGAGCAGTGCCGCCATGGGCTGACCCCAACGCTCACCGTCGCGCCCCGGCTTCTTGAAATATTCCTGGAACGTAAGGTAAACGTCGCAGTATTCCGCGCCGGATGCCACGAGGCGGCAGATCGACTCAACGACCGCCATATATGCGCCGTGGTAGGGCGAGGCCTCACAGAGGAAGGGGTTGTAGCCCCAGCTCATGAGCGAAACGTCGTCGGTGTGGCCCTTTTCGACGGAGATCTTATGAACCATGGTTTGAATTGGCGAGAGCTGATTTTTACCTCCGAAGGGCATCATGACCGTGCCCGAGCCTATCGTGGAGTCGAAGCGCTCGGAAAGACCCCTGCCGGAGCAGCAGTTTAGGTTTCCGGCGAGCGCGCGGTAATTGTCCGCAAAGGAAAGAGTGCGGTCAAAGATCGAGACCTTTTCAAGAGCTTCCCTGTCGATGGGGGGAACCTTGATATCAATGTGCTTTTCGGCGCCGTTGGAGTTCAAAAACTCTCGTGAGAGGTCAACTATCTGCTTGCCCCGCCAGAACATGCACAGGCGCGGCTCTGCGGTGACGGTTGCAACGTGGGTCGCCTCGAGGTTTTCGGAATTGGCGATCTCAATGAATCTTGCGGCGTCCTCGGGGGCAACCACAACGGCCATTCTCTCCTGGGACTCGGATATTGCAAGCTCGGTGCCGTCCAGACCCTCGTACTTTTTCGGGACTTTATCGAGGTCGATGATGAGGCCGTCCGCAAGCTCACCGATGGCAACTGAAACGCCGCCCGCGCCGAAATCGTTACAACGCTTGATAAGGCGTGAAGCCTCGGAGTTGCGGAAAAGGCGCTGGAGCTTGCGTTCCTCGGGCGCGTTGCCCTTCTGAACCTCTGCGCCGCAGTCGGCAAGTGAAGTGGCGGTGTGGGATTTTGACGAGCCTGTCGCGCCGCCACAGCCGTCGCGTCCCGTTCTGCCTCCCAAAAGGATGATGCAGTCGCCGGGCGTGGGGCATTCGCGGCGCACGCAATCGGCGGGAGCGGCGGCAATGACTGCACCTATCTCCATGCGCTTTGCGGCGTAGCCGGGATGATATATTTCGCTTACAAGTCCGGTCGCAAGACCTATCTGGTTACCGTAGGATGAGTAACCGGATGCCGCTCCGGTGACGATCTGTCGCTGTGGAAGCTTGCCCTTGATGGTTTCTGCGATTGGCACCGTAGGGTCAGCCGCTCCGGTGACGCGCATTGCGGCGTAAACGTAGCTTCTGCCGGAAAGCGGGTCGCGTATTGCTCCGCCTATGCAGGTTGCCGCGCCGCCGAAAGGCTCGATCTCCGTGGGGTGGTTGTGGGTCTCGTTCTTAAAAAGAAGCAACCAATCCTGCTCCTCGCCGTCAACGGTGACCTTAATTTTGACGGTGCAGGCGTTTATCTCCTCGCTTTCGTCAAGATTGCGCAGCTTGCCCGTCTTTTTGAGGTATTTTGCGGCGAGAGTGCCGATATCCATGAGCGTGACGGGCTTTGTACGGCCAAGCTCCTTGCGGATGGCGAGATATTCGTCGTATGCCTTTGCGAGAAGCTCGTCCTCAAAGCTGACGGAGTCGATTTTCGTGAGGAAGGTGGTGTGACGGCAGTGGTCGGACCAATAGGTGTCGATCATGCGGATCTCCGTGACAGAGGGATCCCTACCCTCTTCGCGGAAGTATTTCTGACAGAAGGTGATGTCGTCGATGTCCATGGCGAGGGCGTATTCGGCGACGAAGGCCTCAAGCCCGGAGCGGTCGAGGTCGGTGAAGCCCTTGAGGATTTTTACGTCATCGGGGACGGGATATTCGGATTTGAGAGTCTTGAAGGTATCGAGGCTCGCTTCGCGGCTTTCGACGGGGTTGATGAGAAATTTTTTGATTTCGGCAAATTCCGCGTCGGATACGTTGCCGTAAATTGCGTAGAGCTTAGCGGACCGAACGGTGGGTCTGTCGCCGCGTGAGATCAGCTGGATGCACTGCGCTGCAGAGTCCGCGCGCTGGTCGAACTGGCCGGGAAGATACTCACATGCCAGCACTCGCGCGCCGGAAAGGTCGACCTCGGCGGTTGCAAAGTCCATTTGCGGCTCGGAAAAGACGGTACGTACGCAGTAATCAAACAGCTCGCGCGAGATGCCTTCGCAGTCGTAGCGGTTGATCTGCCTTACCGACTCCACTCCCGAAATTCCGAGAAGCTCACGAAGCTCGCCTGCAAGCGCGCGAGCTTCATTGTCAAAACCGGGCTTTTTTTCAACGAATATTCTGTAAACCATAATGCTTTACCTTTCAACTGACTTTATTGATCAAATTAAAAACAATCAAAATTTGGGGAATTGCAATGTTAAATCGGTAAGAGGTACCCACCCCACCCGTCCCCTCCCGTAGACCGGGAGGGGATGCCTGTTTGCAGAGGAGTCACATCCGGCTTCCTGCCTTTTCCCGATATCCGATAATTCTGCATCGGCTGAAAGGGACACCACCCCCAGCCCCCTCCTCGTAAACCGAGGAGGGGGAAAAAGAGAGAGCAAACTCCATTGCAAAGCTTTCCGAATATCGAAAAATTGAGTTTTTCTTAATGAATCAATCATTTTTCACATTTTGCAAAGCAAAATGTATCGCTCGTGCCGCGGAGCGTAGCGGAGACGGCAGAAGTTGCTATATTTTTTCCAAAAACCCGCAACTCGACACAAAATTATCAATTTACGCGTTATCCGCGCCGTGGCAGAGGCGTTTTTCCACGACTTTGCAAAGCAAAGTCGTGGAAAATGCTCCGATGCCCAACCCCGTGTCGGGGTTGGGCGCTTGGCGCGAGCCGTAAGGCGAGCGCTTCGGAGCGCATTGCGCCGAGGGAGCGGCCTTGGGACGGCGCGAGCAGTTGCTAAAAATTACATATAACAAGGAAACCAACCTCGTCGGCCTACTCCGTCCGGCCGCTCGGTTGCTTTGCGACTTCGTCGCCCGGCGAAAGATATATAATTTCGTTCGGGCTACGGTGACTTTATAACATCAAATTTCAATGTCCGCTTTTCTTTTTGACACCGTCGGCGCAAAAAGAAAAGCTCGCAAAAGAAAAACGCCGTGGAGAGTTTCGCCGACTGCGGTCGGCGACCAAGGCTACGCGCCTTGGATGGTGCCGCCTTCCCCAAAAGGCGGGCGAAAACTTTTCATCATTTGGTTTGTGAGTCGGTCGGTGTGGGCGAAAACTTTTAGTCTTTCTGCTTTTGCAACGCACGCAGTGCCCTCTGCCCGATATCGCTTCTGCGATATGCGTTTGCAAAGTGTATGCGGTCGGAAAGTGCGTATGCCTTGCGGACGGCTTCTTCGTGTGTCGGTGCAGTTGCAACTGCGCCAAGCACACGGCCACCCGAGGTGAACAGCTTGCCGTTCTCAAGTCTCGCTCCGGCAATGTAAATGCGCTCGTTCTCTCCACATTCGGGGAGAGTTATTTCATATCCGGTCTCGTATTTTCCGGGGTAACCCTTCGATGCCATGACGACACAGCACGCCGCGCCGCTCTTTACGGACATTTGTGCATCCTTCAGCTTGCCGTCGCGCACCGCCATCATTATTTTCAGCAGACCGCCCTCAAGCAGGGGAAGAACCACCTGCGTCTCCGGGTCGCCGAAGCGGCAGTTGTATTCAATGACCTTCGGGCCTTTCGGCGTCAGCATAAGCCCGAAATACAGGCAACCCTTGAAGGTTCTGCCCTCCGCTTTCATTGCCCTGATCGTGGGCAGGAAGATGGTTTCCATACATTCACGGGCAATTTCCTCGGTATAGTAGGGGTTCGGGGCTATCGTTCCCATGCCGCCGGTGTTGGGACCCGTATCGTTATCCCCGGCGCGCTTGTGGTCCATGGAGGAGACCATGGGGACGAGCGTTTCGCCGTCCGTCATCGCCAGCACGGAGACCTCCGGGCCGGTGAGGAATTCCTCGATCAGAACTCGATTGCCCGATGCGCCGAACACCTTTTTGCACATTATGTCGTCAATTGCCGCTGCGGCAACGGCGTAGCTCTCGGCAATAATAACGCCCTTGCCGAGAGCAAGACCCTCCGCCTTGATAACGGTGGGATAATCGGATCCTTTTAGGTATTCAAGTGCCGCCGACGGGTCGTCAAAGACCTCACCCGACGCCGTGGGGATGCCGTATTTCTTCATCAGGTTTTTGGAGAAGACCTTGCTTCCCTCTATTGCCGCCGCCGCCGCAGTGGGGCCGAAGGCGGGGATGCCAAGCTCCTCTAAGCGGTCAACACAGCCGAGAACGAGGGGATCGTCCGGGCAGACCACGGCAAAATCAATCCGGTGCGACTTTGCAAAGCTGACGATGCCGTCAATATCGGTCGCCCGAGTGGGGTGGCATTCGGCAATCGACGCCATTGCGCCGTTGCCGGGGAGGGCGTATATCTTATCTGCAAGCGGACTTTCGGCTATCTTTTGGAGAATTGCATGCTCGCGTCCGCCCGAGCCGATCACAAGTACCGTCATTCCTTTCACCTCATCAATGGTGGAAAAGGCGCATGCCGGTGAAGGCCATTGCAATGCCGTATTTGTCACAGCAGTCAATGACGAGATCGTCGCGAATGGAACCGCCCGGCTCGGCAATATAGGAAACGCCGCTCTTGTGTGCGCGCTCTATGTTGTCCGAGAAGGGGAAGAAGGCGTCCGAGCCGAGGGAAACGCCGCTTATCGAATCAAGGTATTCGCGAGCCTCGCCGTCCGTGAGCGGCTCGGGCTTCTCTGTGAAATACTTCTGCCAGTTACCGTCCGCGCAAACGTCCTCCTCGTTCTTGTTTATGTAGCCGTCGATGACGTTGTCGCGGTCGGCGCGGCCGAGATCGTCACGGAAGGGCAGGGAAAGCACCTTTTCGTGACGACGCAACTGCCATGTGTCCGCCTTGCCTCCTGCAAGACGTGTGCAATGTATTCTCGACTGCTGGCCGGCGCCCACGCCTATTGCCTGACCGTCAACGGCGTAGCAAACGGAATTCGACTGCGTGTATTTGAGCGTTATCAGCGAAACGATGAGGTCGCGCACAGCGGATTCGGGAAGCTCCTTGTTTGCGGTGACGACGTTGGTGAGCAGCTCTCTGTCGATCTTGAAATTGTTCCTGCCCTGCTCAAAGGTGATGCCGTATACCTGCTTTTTTTCCTGCGGGTCGGGGACGTAGTCGGGGTCGATCCGGATGATATTGTAATTGCCCTTGCGCTTTGTTTTGAGAATCTCGAGAGCCTCGGGGGTGTATCCGGGGGCAATGATTCCGTCCGAAACCTCGCGCTTGAGCATTTTTGCGGTGGTAACGTCGCAGACGTCGGAAAGTGCAACGAAATCGCCGAAGGAGCACATTCTGTCCGTTCCTCTTGCGCGCGCGTAGGCACAGCCGAGGGGGGAGTGGTCAAGGCCCTCGATGTCGTCAACGAAGCATGCCTTTTTGAGGTCGTCGGGGAGCGTGTTCGCAACTGCCGCCGAGGTGGGTGAGACGTGCTTGAAGGAGGTAACGGCAGGCAGACCGAGCGCGGCCTTCAGCTCCTTGACGAGCTGATAGGAATTGAGCGCATCGAGAAAATTGATGTAGCCGGGGCGGCCGCAGAGTATTTCGATCGGCAGCTCGGAACCGTCGTGCATATAGATAGATGACGGCTTCTGATTGGGGTTGCAGCCGTATTTCAGTTCAAAAGACTTCATTAATATATATCTCCTTATTTGTTCTTGTTTACGATACGGGTCTGTGTTTCGCCGGAGTCAATGTCGATATAGCGGACGAAAAGGGAGACCTTGTTGTCCTCGTTGAGGTTTTCCCAGATGAGGTCGGTCAGCGCGTCGATATCGAGGTCGGGAAGCTCCAGGGTCTTCGGCTCGCCCTCAAAGGAGGGGAGGGGGTTGCCGTCTTCGTTGTAGGTATGTATGAACTTCGCGCGGCCGGCTTGAGGATTTGAGTACGCATAAGTAAATCTCTCGCAAGAGGCCGGGTCGCCCTCTGCACTTTTGAGGATGGACATGGCGTAATTCATTTTTCCGCCCTCGCGGTGGATGATGCCGGAGATACGGGGAGTGAAATTGGGGGCGTCGTCCTCAAATTCACGGGTGCGCAGAGCCTGCTCGAAGGTCATTTGCTTGTCCATGAGGTCGTATATGGTGTCGGTCTGGTCGCCGTTGGTGACGATGGTCTTGTTGCCCAGCACGCGAACGGGGTAGTAGATGATAAGGTGGGGATCGACCATTTTTGATTCGTCGAATGCCTTGGTGCGCATGTCGTTGCCCTCGAGGACGAAGATGCGATTGCGGCTGTTGACGCTTCTGCCCATGATGAAGTAGGCGGTGACCGCCTTTTTGCCGTCGGCGGACTTGCCGATGATGATTCCTCTGCCGTGGTAGGATAGGGAGTTAAGCTCCTCGCGGATGGTTGAGACCTTCATGAAATTCTCCTTTATTTTCTTTGATCAATTCTCGATTATGTGTACGGTGTTGCCCTCGACACGGAGCTTACCCTCGCAGCAAAGCCGGACGGCCTCGGGCAGTATCTTCCACTCCGCTTCTTGCATGATGCGGAGCTGGAGCGATTCGGGTGTATCGCCCTCAAGGACGGGAACAGCCTTTTGCAGAACGATGGGGCCTGCATCACATTCGGGCGTGACGATGTGAACGGTGGCACCGGAGACCTTAACGCCCTTTTCGAGCGCGGCCTCGTGAACGCGCAAGCCGTAATAGCCCTTGCCGCAGAAGGAGGGAATGAGAGCCGGGTGAACGTTCAGGATCTTATTCGGAAAAGCGTCGTACACCTGCTCGTCGATTATGGTCAAAAATCCGGCAAGAACGACCAATTCGATGCCGGCGGCGGTCATTGTGTCGGCGAGCGCCCTTGAATATGCGGCGATATCGGGGTAATCGCGGCGTGCGAGGACGAGGGAGGGGATATTTGCTTTTGCGGCGCGTTCAAGCGAGTAAACGCCGGGCCTTGACGAGATAACGAGGCTTATTTTACCGTTGCCAAGCTCACCGCGAGCCTCGGCGTCGATAAGAGCCTGAAGATTTGTTCCGCCGCCTGAAACGAGAACGGCGATTTTTGTGGGAGCTGACATGTTTACTCCTTTTTGCGGCTTTGCCGCGTGAATTATCAGATGATTTCTATCCGGCTGCCGCCAAGTTCGTCGGAGTTGACTATATCACCGATGACGTACGCCGTCTCTCCGTGTGCGGCGAGTATGTCAAGAGCGACCTGCACTTCGTCTGCGGGAACGGTGATGCTCATTCCCACGCCCATGTTGTAGGTGTTGAACATGTCGCGCTCCGGAATACCTCCGCGGCTTGCAATGAGGTCGAAGATGGGAAGTACGCGAATAGCCTCTCTTTTGATCCTTGCGCCGAGGCCCTCGGGAATGCTTCTCGGTATGTTTTCGTAGAATCCGCCGCCCGTGATGTGCGAGATACCGCGCACGTTGACCTTTTCGAGCAGGGCGAGGACGGATTTAACGTATATTTTCGTGGGGGTCAGCAGAGTTTCGGCAATCGACTTGCCGCCAAGCTCCTCGCAAGGGGCGTAGAGGCTCTCGGGATTTTTGTCGATATCGAACACCTTGCGGCAGAGGGAGAAGCCGTTGGAGTGAACGCCGGAGGAGGCAAGCGCGATGACCGCGTCGCCAACCTGAGTTTTATTGTTGTCAAGTATCTTTTTCTTGTCAACGATGCCGACGGCGAAGCCTGCAAGGTCGTAGTCCTCGACGGGCATCATGCCGGGATGCTCTGCGGTCTCGCCGCCGATGAGAGCGGCTCCGGACTGAACGCAGCCCTCGGCAACGCCGCCGACGATGGAGGCGATCTTTTCGGGAATATTCTTGCCGCACGCGATGTAATCAAGGAAAAAGAGGGGCTTTGCGCCGACACAGATGATATCGTTGACGCACATGGCAACGGCGTCGATGCCGATGGTGTCGTGCTTGTCCATCAGTATTGCCAGCTTGACCTTGGTGCCGCAGCCGTCCGTTCCCGAAACGAGAACCGGTTCTTCCATGCCCGAAACGGGCAAGCCGAAGCAACCGCCGAAGCCGCCGACATCGTCAAGACAGCCCTCGTTTTTTGTGCGCGCTATATGTTTTTTCATAAGCTCTACGGCCTTGTAGCCGGCGGTAATATCAACGCCGGCTGCCGCGTAGCTTTCGGATCTGGAATTGGAATGCATCATTGTTTATTTCCTTTTTATATATGTTGATCAGCGCTTGCCGTTCCAGCAATAGGTGCAGAGCTTGCTCTCGTCGATGCCTATCGCCTCAACGATACCCTCAAGAGTCTGGTATTCAAGGGAGGCAAAGTTAAACTTGCGGCAAAGCGCATCTCGCAGGGCGCGGCCGCGCTCCGTAGAGCCGTCCGAGTATTCGTCGAGATAATTTAAGCCCTCCTCGCCCTCAAGCTCGATGATTATGCGGCGCGCGATAAGCTCGTTGTCGCTCGTTGAGGGGGAGAAGTGGAGATATCGGCAGCCGTACATGATGGGAGGGCACGCGGAGCGCATGTGAACCGCCTCGGCGCCGTTGTCGTAAAGAAATTCGACAGTTTCCTTGAGCTGTGTTCCGCGAACGATGGAGTCGTCCACGAAGAGCAACTTTTTGCCTAGTATGAGGTCGCCGACGGGCACAAGCTTCATTTTTGCGATCTTCTCGCGGCTCACCTGTGAGGGCGGCATGAAGGAGCGCGGCCAGGTGGGCGTATATTTAATGAAGGGACGGGCGAAGGGAATGTGGGATTCGTTGGCGTAGCCTATGGCGTGGGGCGTGCCGGAATCCGGAACACCGCAAACGTAGTCCACGTCCGCCGACCTGCCCTCTGCCTCTTCGCGGCGAGCCATGAGTGCGCCGTTCTTACAGCGCATGCATTCGACGTTCGTGCCCTCGTAATTGGAGGTCGGATAGCCGAAATACGACCAAAGAAAGGCGCATATCTTCATTTCCGTTCCCGGCTCGGCAAGAACGGTGACGCCATCCGCCGTAATTTCAACTATTTCGCCCGGGCCAAGCTCACGCAGGTCGGAGTAGCCGAGCTTTTTGTAGGCAAAATCCTCAAAAGCAACGCAATAGCCGTCCTCGCTGACGCCAAGCTCCACGGGCAGTCTGCCGACCTTGTCGCGCGCGGCGATTATCTTGCCCTCGTCGGTGAGGATGAGGATGGTGGCAGAGCCGTCAACACGGCTTTGCGCGTACTTGATTCCCTCAACGAAGGAGGCTTTGAGGTTGATGACGGCGGCGATCAGCTCGGTGGAGTTGACGGCACCGCCCGTCATGGCGTTGATATGGCCGGAGCTTGCCATGACCTCGCAGAGAAGCTCCTCGGTGTTGTTGATATTGGCAACCGTGCATATGGCGTAGGTGCCGAGATTTGAGCGAATGAGCAGGGGCTGGGGGTCGGAGTCGCTGATGCAACCGATCGAGGAGTTGCCGCAAAGCTGCTCAAATATGTTTTCAAACTTGGTTCTGAATGGTGAATTTGCAATGCTGTGGATCTGCCGCTGCAATCCAAGCTCGGGCGAGTATGCCGCAATTCCTCCGCACCGAGTACCGAGGTGGGAGTGGTAATCGGTGCCGAAGAAAACGTCACTTATCGCGTCCGAGCGCTTTGCACACCCGAAAAATCCGCCCATCGATGCTCCTTTATGCGAAGAAGAGCTTTGAAAGGGTCATCGGGTCGATGTACTCGCCGTCCTTGTAAACGCGCATGTTGCCGGATGCTATCTCGTCAATGAGGATGACCTCGCCGTTTGCATCGTAGCCGTACTCGAACTTGATGTCGTAGAGAACGAGATCGCGCTCTGCAAGGTCGTCGGAGATTATCTTCGTGATCTTTCTTGTCATGTCCGCAATGGCGTCGTACTGCTTTTCGGTCATAACGCCGAGAACGACCAGACCGTCCTTGGTTACCAGCGGATCACCCTTTGCATCGTTCTTGAAGGTCATCTCAACGTAGGAGGGAAGATCAGCTCCCTCCTTGACGTAGTCGGAGTAGCGGCGGAAGAAGCTGCCCACAGCCTTGTTGCGGCAGATGACCTCAAGGCCCTTGCCGAATGGCTTGACGGGAACGACCTCCATGGTGGTGTTTTCGAGGTCTGCGGATATGTAATGAGTTTTAATGCCTGCGGCATTGATCTTTTCAAAGTAGTAAACGGACATACGCAGGTTGACGTCGCCGACGCCTTCGATGGTGAGACCTACGGAGTTTTCTCCGGGGTCAAAAACGCCGTCCTTGCCGGTGCAATCGTCCTTGAACTTAAGAAGGTAGTTGCCGTTTTCAAGCGCGAAAACGTTTTTGGTCTTGCCTGTGTAAACGAGTTTGTTTGCCATGATCTTGTTCTCCTTGAAATATGAAAAAATTTCTTTACGAATTGAATTTTGCCGCTATGGCCCTGTCCTTTTCGATAACGCCCTCGTATTGCGCCCTGCGGTGCTCCCGCAGCTTGTGCGCAAGCTCGGGGTCGCCGAGCGCGAGGATTTGTGCGCAAAGCAAAGCGGCATTGACTCCTCCGTCTATCGCAACAGTGGCTACGGGGATGCCTGAGGGCATCTGTACTGTGGACAGAAGGGCTTCAATGCCGCCTAAATTACTTGATTTGCAGGGTATTCCGATGACGGGAAGGGTGGTTCGAGCCGCAAGCGCGCCTGCAAGGTGCGCAGCCATTCCGGCAGCGGCGATGATTACACCTATTCCGTTCTTTTCCGCCTCCAAGGCAAATTGCGCAGCCTCGTCGGGGGTGCGGTGCGCGGAGTACACGTGAACCTCGTACCCTATTCCGAGCGCAGAGAGGGTAGCGGTTGCCTTTTCGATAACGGGAAGGTCGCTGTCGCTTCCCATGACGATACCGACTTTGTACTTCATTTTTTACCTCACAATAAAAAATATATATTAATTATACAATATAACTCCAACAAAGTCAACAGCGTTTTCGAACATTTTCGCCCATGACGTAACGAAATTTTTCGGCATTTTCGGACTTTGTATGGTCAAAGTGACGATTTGCAAAAAACGCGGAAAAATCGCGTTTTTCTATTGACTTGGTGCCGAATTTATGATAAAATATTGAGTTAGTAAGTATAATATCGGGAGGTAGGCCATGATGTGTTTGGACAAGATAAAATTCATCGGTTCCGTTGACCGTGCGAGTGTCGGCGGCAGTGTCCGTGTTTCCGATTTTGAGGGGATCTCTCCCGAAAATAAAAATATTGTGGTTTTACCCGGCTTTTGTGACGTGCATGTGCATTTCCGTGAGCCGGGTTTTTCTTATAAGGAAACGATAAAGAGCGGCTCGCTCGCGGCGGCTCACGGCGGCTACACTACCGTTTGCACCATGCCCAATCTCGATCCCGTTCCCGACAGCGCGGAGCATCTGCGCGAGCAGCTTGACGTTATTGCACGCGACGCCTGCATCGAGGTCGTCCCCTACGGCGCGATCACCGTCGGCGAGAAGGGTGAGCGGCTTGCAGAGCTTGAGGCGATGGCACCCCTCGTTGCCGGCTTTTCCGACGACGGCCGCGGAGTGCAGAGAGCGGAGATGATGGAGGCGGCAATGAGAGCGGCAAAGGCGCTCGGCAAGCCGATAGTTGCCCATTGCGAGGTAAACGAGCTTCTGCGCGGCGGTTATATCCACGCCGGCACCTACGCCGCGGCGCACGGCCACCGGGGCATCTGCTCGGAGAGCGAATACGCGCAAATTGCGCGCGACCTCGAGCTTGCGGCAAAGGTGGGCTGTGCCTATCACGTTTGCCACATCTCGGCAAAGGAGAGCGTGAGCCTCATCCGTCAGGCAAAAAAGGACGGGCTGGACGTCAGTTGTGAGACAGGCCCTCATTATCTGATAATGGACGACTCCATGCTTCGGGAGGACGGCAGATTCAAGATGAATCCGCCCCTGCGCGACGAAAGCGACCGCGAGGCACTACTTGAAGGAGTTCTTGACGGCACTATTGAGATGATAGCAACCGACCACGCGCCCCATTCCGCAGAGGAAAAGTCGCGCGGCCTTGAAAAAAGCGCATTCGGCATCACGGGCATCGATTTTGCCTTCCCGTGGCTTTACACAAAGCTCGTGAAAACGGGAATACTACCGCTTGAGAGGGTGGTCGACTGCCTTTGTGCCAATCCGCGCCGGCGCTTCGGGCTTGCGCTCGGAAATTCCTTCAGCGTGTGGGATCTGGACGAAGAAATCACGGTGGACGAGAGCTTCATCAAGTCCGCCGGCAAGGCAACTCCCATCCTCGGCGAGCGGCTGTTCGGCAAAAATCTTGCCACCTACTGCCGCGGCAAAAAGGTTTGGTAAAGCAGATAGTTTATTTGATTTATATAAAGAGGTAAAAAAGAATGGCAAAAAGAACGGACATCAAAAAGATCCTCATCATCGGCTCCGGCCCCATCATCATCGGTCAGGCGGCGGAATTTGACTACGCCGGAACGCAGGCGTGCCTTGCGCTCAAGGAGGAGGGTTACGAGGTAGTGCTGGTCAACTCCAACCCGGCAACCATAATGACGGATACTACGATAGCGGACAAGGTCTACATGGAGCCGCTCACACTTGAATATATCGCAAAGATACTGCGCTACGAGCGTCCGGACGCCATCCTGCCCGGCATCGGCGGCCAAACGGGACTTAATCTGGCAATGCAGCTGGAGAAAAAGGGCATCCTCAAGGAATGCCGTGTGGAGCTTCTCGGCACTTCAAGCACTTCAATAGAGCGCGCGGAGGATAGAGAGCTTTTCAAGGAGCTTTGTCAGTCCATCGGCGAGCCGGTCATCCCCTCGGAGATAACCTACGACATTGAAGAAGCAAAGGCGGCGGCGGCAAGAATAGGCTATCCCGTCGTTCTGCGCCCTGCCTTCACCCTCGGCGGCACGGGCGGCGGCTTTGCATACAGCGAGGAGGAGCTGGTCGAGATCGGACTCAACGCCTTCCGCCTCTCACCCGTTCATCAGGTGCTTATTGAAAAGAGCGTCAAGGGCTATAAGGAAATAGAATTTGAGGTCATGCGCGATTCGACCGACCATGCGATCACGATCTGCGGTATGGAGAACATTGACCCCGTCGGCGTTCATACCGGCGACTCCCTCGTCGTCGCGCCCATCATGACCCTCTCCGAGCATGACATGAAGATGCTCAACGATTCCGCGATCAAGCTCATCAAGGAGCTGAAGATCGAGGGCGGTTGCAACGTTCAGTTTGCGCTCAACCCGAATTCGAGCGAATACTACCTCATTGAGGTCAACCCCCGCGTTTCGCGCTCCTCGGCGCTTGCATCAAAGGCGTCGGGCTACCCGATTGCGCGCGTGACCGCAAAAATAGCGGTCGGTATGGCACTTGAGGATATCAAGATAGCGAATACCAACGCCGCGTTCGAGCCTGCGCTTGACTACGTCATCGCAAAGCTCCCCCGTTTCCCCTTCGATAAGTTCACGGCGGCATCCAACCTCCTCGGCACGCAGATGAAGGCGACGGGCGAGGTCATGGGCATCGGCTCGAATCTCGAGGAATGCCTGCTCAAGGGCATCCGTTCGCTTGAGATCGGCGTTTGCCATATCTATCATTCGAAATTCGATTCCATGTCCACGGAGGACATCCTGAAATACGTCGAGAGCTTCCGCGACGACAATATCTTCGCCATAGCAGCTCTGCTTGCGCGCGGCGTTTCCGTTGAGCGCATACACGAAATTACACAGATAACGCCCTTCTTCCTGAATGCGATCAAGAATATCGTTGACATGGAGCAAACCCTGAGGGAGCACAAGAACGATATCGTTACCCTCACTGCGGCAAAGAAGATGGGCTTCTCGGACAAATACGTTGCCCGTCTTTGGGAATGCTCGGAGCTTGACGTTTACAAAATGCGCAAGGCTCACGGCCTTTTCCCCGTTTTCCGCATGGTGGACACCTGCCACACCGGCGCGTATATCCCATATTTCTATTCAAGCTACACGGGAACAAATGCTTCCGTCCTCACGGATAAGAAGAAGATAGTGGTTCTCGGCGCAGGCCCGATACGCATAGGCCAGGGCGTTGAGTTCGACTATTCCACCGTTCACGCCGTCACGACCATCAAAAAGTCCGGATATGAGGCGATCATCATCAACAACAACCCCGAAACGGTCTCCACGGACTACACCACCGCCGATAAGCTCTATTTTGAGCCGCTGACCCCCGAGGACGTTATGAACATCATCGAGTTTGAAAAGCCGGAGGGCGTTATTGCCTCGCTCGGCGGACAGACCGCGATAAATCTCGCTCAGCCCCTTTACGACATGGGTGTTAAGATCATAGGCACGGATTGTGCCGCCATCGACCGCGCCGAGGACAGAAACGCGTTTGAAAATCTCTTGAACGAGCTTAACATCCCCCGTGCGAAGGGCAAGGCGGTCACCAATATCGAGGACGGCATCGCGGCGGCGGCAGAGATAGGCTACCCCGTTCTGGTTCGCCCCTCCTTCGTCCTCGGCGGCAGGGCAATGCAGATCGTCGGCAATGAGGAGCAGCTCCGCTCATACCTCAAAACCGCGGTTGAGATCGACGAGGACAAGCCCGTTCTCGTTGATAAATACATCAGCGGCAAGGAGGTCGAGGTCGACGCGATATGCGACGGCAGAAACGTTTTCGTACCCGGCATCATGGAGCTGGTCGAGCGCACGGGCGTTCACAGCGGCGACTCCATAAGCGTTTATCCCCCCTTCTCGATCTCGGACAAGGTCAAGGGCATCATCCTGCAGTATGCAAAGAAGCTCGGCCTTGGCATCGGAATCGTCGGACTTTACAATATCCAATTCATCGTCGATAAGAACGACGACGTTTATATCATCGAGGTAAATCCCCGTTCCTCGCGCACCGTGCCCTTCCTTTCCAAGGCGACGGGCTACAGCCTTGCGGACATAGCCACGGAGGTCATCCTCGGCAAGTCCCTCAAGGAGCAGGGCATCTTTGATATCTACCCGGAGGAGAAGAAGCGCTGGTACGTAAAGGTTCCCGTGTTCTCCTTCAATAAGCTGCGCGGCCTTGACGCGTATCTTTCCCCCGAAATGAAATCCACGGGCGAGGCGATAGGCTACGACGACAAATACTACCGCGCACTTTATAAGGCGCTCCAGGCATCGGGCATGAAGCTCCAGAATTACGGTACGGTTTTCGCCACCATAGCGGACAAGGACAAGCCGGAGGCTCTGCCCCTGATCCGCCGCTTCTACAATCTCGGCTTCAATATCGAGGCAACCTCGGGAACGGCGCGCTTCCTCAAGGAAAACGGCATCCGCACCCACGTTATGAAGAAGCTGGAGGAGGACGGCGACGAGATCGCGCGCGCACTCGCGCAGGGTCACATTGCGTACGTCATCAACACCCGCGACCTCGATTCCGTCGGCTCGGCAAGCGACGGCGCAAAGATCCGCCGCTACGCAACGGAGAACAACGTCACCATCATGACCTCGCTCGACACCGTAAGCGTACTGCTCGACGTCCTCGAGGAGACCACTCTCACCATTTCCACCATAGATTCGTAAGTATAAAGAATGAAACAGACAATCTTCACCGTAAAAGAAAACCGTCCGCTGACGGACTGCGTGTGGCTGATGCGCATGGAGGGCGACACCTCCGCAGTAGCGGTGCCGGGGCAGTTCGTCAACATCCGGCTTGACGGCTTCTACTTGCGCCGCCCCATCTCGGTATTCGATTGCCGCGAGGGTGAGCTTTCCATAATATATAAGGTGGTCGGCAAGGGTACGGAGCAAATGTCCTCGTTCGCGCCGGGCAAGGAGCTTGACGTGCTGACGGGGCTTGGCAACGGCTACGACCTTTCCAAAGTCGGCGAAAAGCCCCTGCTCGTCGGCGGCGGCGTCGGCGTTCCGCCCCTCTACTATCTCGCAAAAAAGCTGATTGCGGATGGCAAGACGCCGCGCGTTTTGGTCGGCTTCAATACGGAAGCGGAAATATTCGGCGTTGAGTTTTTCGAGACGCTCGGATGCGAGGTCACCGTCACCACCGTTGACGGCTCGCGCGGCACGAAGGGCTTCGTCACGGATGCCCTCGGCGCTCTTGATTACGATTATATCTGTACCTGCGGCCCCGAGCCGATGCTCAAAGCCCTCTACCGAGCCACGGCGTGTGGGGGTCAATACAGCTTTGAGGAGCGCATGGGCTGTGGTTTTGGAGCGTGCATGGGCTGCTCCTGCAAGACGGTCACGGGCTACAAGCGCATATGTAAGGACGGCCCCATCCTCGAGAGGGAGGAGATACTATGGGAAAAATGAAGGTAAACCTCTGCGGAATCGAGCTTGACAATCCCGTCATCCCGGCTTCGGGAACCTTCGGCTTCGGCTATGAGTTCGCAGAGCTGTACGATATCAACTGTCTGGGCACCTTCTCGTTTAAGGGAACGACGAGGGACGCGCGCTTCGGCAACCCCACGCCCCGTATCGCGGAGTGTACCGCCGGCATGATAAACGCCGTCGGCCTCCAGAATCCGGGCGTTGAGCGCGTTATTTCCGAGGAGCTTCCGAAGCTCTTTAAGGTTTTCAATAAAAAGGTCATGGCAAATGTCAGCGGCTTTGCCGTTGAGGACTACGCCTACACCTGCCGGCGGCTGGATTCCGTCCCGGGCATCGGCTGGTTTGAGGTAAATATCAGCTGCCCCAACGTTCACGGCGGAGGAATGTCCTTCGGGACGAACCCCGAGGCGGCGGCAGAGGTAGTAAAAGCCGTCCGCGGAGTGACCGAAAAGCCGATAATCATCAAGCTTACCCCCAATGTGACGGATATCGTTTCCATAGCTAAGGCGTGTGAAGCGGCGGGCGCGGACGGCATCAGCCTTATCAATACGATGCTCGGCATGCGCATTGACCTCGGTCGCAAAAAGCCCGTCATAGCCAACGTCATGGGCGGCTTTTCCGGCCCCGCCGTCTTCCCGGTTGCGCTGAGAATGGTCTATCAGGTCGCCGGAGCAGTCAGCATTCCCGTCGTCGGAATGGGCGGCGTTTCAAGCGCAGAGGACGTCGTTGAAATGATGCTCGCAGGCGCAACGGCGGTCGAGGTCGGCGCGGCAAACCTCGTCAACCCCTATGCATGCCGCGATATAATCGCAGACCTGCCGCGAGTAATGGAGAAGTACCGCATCGACGACCTCTCATCCATAATCGGTGCGGCAAGACAAGTATAAAGGAGATATAAATATGGGAAAAGACGTGATAATCGCTTGCGATTTTTCAAGCGCAGGGGAATGCATGAGCTTCCTCTCGAAATTTGAGGACGAAAGACCCTTCGTCAAAATAGGCATGGAGCTTTTCTATGCGGAAGGCCCGTCGATAGTTAAAGCGATCAAACAGAGGGGACATAAGATCTTCCTCGACCTTAAGCTCCATGATATCCCCAACACGGTCAAAAAGTCAATGGCGGTGCTTTCGCGCCTCGACGTTGACATGACCAATCTGCATGCGGGCGGCACGGTTTCCATGATGGAGGCGGCGCTGGAGGGACTGACCCGTCCGGACGGCACGCGCCCCATGCTCATAGCCGTCACACAGCTGACCTCCACCGACCAGGAGAGAATGGAAAACGACCTTCTCATCCGCGAGCCGATGGACCGCGTGGTCATGCACTATGCCGCAAACGCCGCAAAGGCAGGACTTGACGGCGTCGTCTGCTCGCCCCTTGAGGCAGAGAAGGTGCATGCAACCTGCGGCAAGGATTTCGTCACCGTCACCCCCGGCGTTCGCTTTGCGGACGGCGACGTCGGAGACCAGAAGAGAGTAATGACCCCTGCCGCCGCAAAGGAGATAGGCTCGGATTACATCGTGGTCGGCAGACCCATCACGGCGGCGTCGGATCCGGTTGCGGCGTACCGCAGATGCGTCGCCGAATTTTGCGACTGAGATTAAGGTGAGGTAAATATGGAAAGCTACAAGAGAGAGTTTATTGAGTTTTTGGAGTCCGCCGGCGTGCTTCGCTTCGGCGATTTTACCGCCAAGAGCGGCAGAAAGATACCGTATTTCATTAATGCCGGCATGATAAAAACGGGCGATGACATTGCGCGCCTGGGTGAGTTCTACGCCAAGGCGTACCGGGAGAAGCTCGGCGAGAAGAAGGCCGTCCTCTACGGCCCCGCGTATAAGGGCATCTCCCTTGCGGTCTCCGCCGCCGTCGCGCTTTCAAAGAACGGCCTCAACGTCCCCTTCTTTTTCAACCGCAAGGAGGTCAAGGACCACGGCGAGGGCGGCGTTTTCGTAGGCTACGTTCCCACGGCCGGCGAGGAGATAGTCATAATCGAGGACGTCATCACGGCAGGCACCGCCATCCGCGAGAGCATGGAGATCCTCTCCCACCTCGAGGGCACGAGAGTCGCCGCCACCTTCATTATGGTCGACCGCAAGGAAAAGGGACAAACACAGAAGGGAGCAATGCAGGAGATCGAGGAGCAGTTCGGCTTCCCCGTTTATTCCATCGTCGACGTTTACGACATCATTGAGTACCTCGAGGAGGACGACGCAAACCGCGAGAAAGTTGAAAGGATCAAGAATTATCTTAAGGTGAACGGTGCAAAATGAGAAGTGTGATCAATATTACCGACCTCGGTCGCGAGGAGATCGAAGCGCTTATAGACACCGCCGAGGATATCATCGCAAACCCCGAAAAATACGCCGAGGCCTGCCGGGGCAAAAAGATCGCCACGCTCTTTTTCGAGCCGTCAACGAGAACGCGTCTTTCGTTTGAGGCGGCAATGCTGGAGCTGGGCGGACAGGTTCTGGGCTTTGAGGCAGGGGGGAATTCCTCGTCCTCAAAGGGCGAGAGCGTTGCCGACACCGCGCGCGTCGTCAGCTGCTATGCGGACATAATCGCAATGCGCCATCCGCTGGCAGGCTCGTCCTACGTTGCGTCGAAAAATGCAACGATACCCGTCATCAACGCCGGCGACGGCTCGCACAGCCACCCCACGCAGACCCTTGCGGACATGTGCACCATTCGCCGCCATAAGAGGAAATTCGACGGGCTGACCGTGGGTTTCTGCGGCGACCTCAAATTCGGCAGAACGGTGCATTCCCTCATTCAGGCGCTCTCGCGCTATACGGGCATCAAGGTGGTTCTCATCTCGCCGAAGGAGCTGAAGCTGCCGGAGTACGTCAAGAACGAGACGCTCAAGGCATGCGGCATGGATTATTATGAAACGCAGTCCATGACCGAGGTCATGCCACAGCTTGACGTGCTTTATATGACGCGCGTCCAGCACGAACGCTTCGAGAGCGAGGAGGAGTATTTGCGCCTGCGCGATCTCTACATCCTCAACCCCGAAAAGCTGAAAAACGCAAAGAGCGACCTGATTATTCTGCATCCCCTGCCCCGTGTCAACGAGATATCGACGGCGGTGGATAAGGACGGCCGCGCCTGCTATTTCGAGCAGGTGCTGAATGCAAAATACATGCGCATGGCGCTCATCCTCAAGCTGCTTGCCGAAAAGGATTGCCCCGAAACGCCGGACGCCGAGGACTGCCGCCACGACCTCGTTTGCGACAACCCCGGCTGTATCATGACGACGGAGCAGGAGCTGGAGCCTGCCTTCCGCAAGGGTACGGACGGCAAATACCGCTGCCTGTATTGCGAGCATAGGGAATAAAACATATCCGTACGGCTGCCGCTTTCGGCTCGTTTTTCGAGCCAAAAGCGGTACTTTTGAGAAATATTTGCATCAAAGAACGGTAAAGATCGAAAAAATCTCAAAAAGGGGTTGATTTTTCGCCCGAGATGTGGTATAATATCTCGGTACGTAGGGGTATAGCTCAGTTGGTAGAGTCGCTGTCTCCAAAACAGTTGGTCGTGGGTTCAAGTCCTTCTGCCCCTGCCATGTCTAACGGTCAAAATCGATCCGGAAGAGAAAAAACGAGAAAAACGGAGATTTCGAGAGATTTCTCCGTTTTTTTCGACCCTAACTTTTTTCGAATTTCCATAGATCCATTTTCGATTTTTCTTCGAGTCGAAGGATTCGAACTACCGA
>JBJDZD010000010.1:0-4017 GCA_051867815.1 Eubacteriales bacterium
ATGCGGTCGTCCACCAAAAATCGTGATTTCCTTTTCCGATATATTTGATTCCGGGGAGGGCATCGAGAAGCGCAAAGTCATCTCGAGCTTCATCAAGTGTCATTGCCCATGAGATGTCACCCGGAAGAACCACACTGTCACCGGAAGTAATAATTGCATTCCAGTTTTTGATCAACTTGTCCACGCCGCCAATCCATCTGCTGCCGAAACCCTCCATTGACTTTTTGTTGCCCTCTCGCCCCGGTAAGTGCAAATCGGCTATTGTAAAAATCGCCATGGCTACCTTCTTTCAATAATGAATATCTCCGCGCCGAGTGTCCAATAATATTATTGAACTTACGGAAAGGAGTAAAATGATGGAGAACTTAAAGAAAAACGATTGCGGCTGCAGAGTTGGCCACGACCATATCGAAGGAATCGTTTGCGATGTAAAGAACTGCGAATACCACGATTGCGAAACTCATTGCACCGCCAAGCAGATCCTTGTGGGTCCTTCCAAGGCAAGCAACAGTGGAGAAACGGCTTGCACGACATTCAAACCTCGTTGTGAATAACCAATAGGGCTGCCCCAAAAGGGCAGTCCTTTATCAGTCATTGAGATGTTCGAGGACATCATTTGCCATTTCTTCAGGCGAACATACGCGCTCAAAGCGGATCTTGCGCTGATCAAGGCTTGCAAGCGGTGTTGATATAGGCATTGAAGTGAGATCGGAAAGAGCCGTGAGGGCATCATATCCGTCGGGCGCAATGCAATTGGTGAGAGCGTAGTAAACACTTGCCGCAAATTTGAAAGGACTTGCTGTTGAAAGAACAACGAGCCTGTTGTTCGATCCGGTGTCCTCCATATATGACTTTGCGCAGTACATGCCAACGGCTGTATGCGGATCGCATAGGTAGTTGTACGTATCATAAACGTTTCCTATGGTATCCGACGTTGCACTTTCATCTGCAAAATAACCGCTGAAATCACGTTTAATTGAATTCAATACATCCTCTGCAACTGTATAAGAACCGTTATCGGAAAGCGACTTCATGCAATTCACGACAGTACCGCTGCCGGCAACAAAATAGATGAGGCGCTCGAGATTGCTTGAGATAAGAATATCCATTGAGGGCGAAATCGTTGTGTGGAATTGGCGGTTTCTGTCATACACGCCCGTGTTGAGGAAATCCGTAAGAATATTATTTGAATTTGATGCGCAAACGAGCCGTCCGACAGGAAGTCCCATCTTTTTGGCAATATAGCCCGCAAGAATGTCGCCGAAATTTCCCGTGGGGACGCAGAAGTCGACTTTTTCGCCGTATTTGATCCTGCACCTTTTCATCAGCTCGCAGTAAGCAGAGAAATAATAAACGATCTGAGGAGCGAGACGACCCCAGTTGATCGAGTTGGCGCTCGAAAGGAAATATCCCTTTTCGTTAAGAGTGTTGGCAATCTCAGGGTCGGAGAATATCTTCTTAACGCCGGTTTGGGCGTCGTCAAAATTGCCTCTGATCGCACACACGTCAACGTTATCTCCGGTCTGGGTAATCATTTGGAGCTTTTGAACCTTGCTTACACCGTCAACGGGATAGAAAACCTTGATTTTAACGCCATCAACGTCCCTGTAGCCTTCAAGAGCCGCCTTACCGGTGTCTCCGGAGGTTGCAACGAGAATAAGTACCGTTCTGTTTTCTCCGAGCTTGCGCAGCGATGCGGTAAGGAGACGTGGCATTATGCTGAGAGCAAAGTCCTTGAATGCCGCAGTCGGTCCGTGCCAAAGCTCCAAAACCGAAAGGTTGTCGCTTATATCTGCGAGGGGCGCAACGTCCTCAGGGAAGGTATTCCCGATATATGCCGCGTTTGCATATTCAAGAAGCTCCTCCTTTGTAAAATCATCAAGGAAAAGCGATAGTATTTCCGCCGCCTTTTCGGGATAGGACTTGGAGAGCAGGGAAGTGACGAAATCCTCACCCACCTGCGGTATGGATTCCGGTACGTAAAGACCGCCGTCGGGAGCCAGTCCCTGTTTGATCGCATATGCTGCGGAAACGTAGGTATCACCTTTGGTGTCTCTTGTGCTGATAAATCTCATGATCAACCTCTTATCACCACGTGCCGAACGCGCGCGGTATGTGATTAACTCTTGCTGTCTTCAAACCTTTCGGAGTGTAGTCAACATAGACTTCGATCACGTCAAATCGCGCTAAGCGACGTGGATTGTTTTCTTTAATATAGATTTTTGCGGCAGAAATGATTCTTTGCTGCTTTTCTTTATTAACGGATTTAGCCGGGGTGCCGTATCTGCTGCGGCCGACAAAATTCTTACGTGTTTTAACCTCAACAAATACGATATATTTCAAATCTTCGGCAATAATATCAATTTCCTTGCCGCCAACTATGACGTTGCGCCCGATAATATCGTAGCCAAGGCTCTCCATATAATCGGCAGCGACATTCTCCCCGAACAATCCCGTTACACCGAGTTTATTAACGTTAATATATTTCATACGTCGGTCTTATCGAGAAACCTGATAAATTGCTTTCTGTGACAGGGGGCGGGACCGTATTTGCGCAAAGCATCCATGTGTGCCTTCGTTCCGTATCCTTTATGTTGCTTTATGCCGTATTCGGGATAGAGTGCATCAAGCTCCTCGCATAGAGTGTCCCTGGTAACCTTGGCAAGGATTGATGCCGCCGCAATGGACGAGGATAGGGCATCACCCTTGGTTACAGACTCGCCGGGGAGATCGAAATCCCTGTATATGTTACCGTCAACAAGAAGATAATCGGGCGGTACGTTCAAGCCGGCAACAGCTCTGCGCATGGCGAGTAGAGTCGCTTCAAGAATGTTGAGCCGGTCAATCTCGTCAACGTCTGCGTAGCCGATGGAAAACGCAACCGCTTTCTCCTCGATCACCTCAAACAGTTCGGCACGCTTTTTGGGAGAAAGCTTTTTGGAATCGTTCAGCCCGGGTATGTCAACATCAACCGGCAAAATACATGCCGCGGCAACAACGGGACCGCAAAGAGGCCCTCGGCCTGCCTCATCGATTCCGCAGACGTATTCGTACCCCTCACCTATTTTTTGTTTTTCAATGGAAAAATCAGGCATGATACTTAAACCTCTTTGCTCGGACAGACATCAAGTGTGATCCTGCCGATTTTTGCTGCCCTGAATTCATCGAGAATTACAGAAGCGGCTCTGTCGTAATTGATCTCGCCGCCTTTGAGAAGAAAGCCTCTGTTTTTGCCGATAATATCGAAAATATCACCAACGGGAACGTCCTCTCGTATATCCTCGGCGTTCAGATTATATCGTTCGCAAAGCAACCCGGGATGTGTAGCTCGAAGCCTGTTTACAAGCACCGCGGCAAGCTCTACGGTATCGATTACGTCGTCCTTGACCGCGCCCGTAAGCGCGAGGTTCTCGCCCACAACTTTGTCGTCAAACTTCGGCCACAGTACACCCGGCATGTCAAGAAGGTCGATGTTGTTCTTGGTTTGTACCCATTGTTTGTCCCTCGTAACGCCGGGGCGATCCTCAACCTTAGCACGCTTACCGCCCGCAAGCCTGTTTATAAATGATGATTTACCGACATTGGGGATCCCGAGAACCATGACGCGAATGTGGCGACCGCGCATACCCTTGCTTTCGTATGCTGCAAGCTTTTCGGCGCACAGACTCTTGAGCGCCGGAAGGATCTCATTGAAGCCCATACCGTCCGAGCAATCCGTGAGAATGCATACCGTATTGCTACCCGAAAAAAACTCCACCCACCTCTTTGATTGCGCCGGATCGGCAAGGGAAGCCTTGTTGAGAAGGATAAGGCGCGGTTTGCTTTGTGTCAGCTTTTCAATTTCGGGATTCTTTGATGAAAGCGGTATTCTTGCATCGCGCATTTCAATGACCGCATCTACGTTTTTTAGATTCTCGCTGATCATCCGGCGAGTTTTCGCCATGTGACCGGGGAACCATTGAATTACCTGTGATGGCATGTGTTTCTATCTTCCCGTTTAAAATCTTAATTTACAAA
>JBJDZD010000011.1:0-3949 GCA_051867815.1 Eubacteriales bacterium
GTCTCCTTGGTAACGACAAGACGGCACTCGGGATACGCGGTGGCAAGCTCCGTCTTAAAAGCAGGACCTTTCATTTTATTGCTCGGAGCACCGTTTCTGATGCCCTGTTCCTCGTAAACGCCGAGAATGGCGGGCAACAACGGGTCGTCTTCTCTCAGAATCAGCGCGTGGTCAAAATTCTTCAGAACTTCCCATGCTGTCTTCTGAATCTCGTTGCAGGGGAATACCATATTCACGCCCGGTTCAATGCAGTCCTCAACCTCAATGGTCAGGACGCCGGTGTGTCCGTGCAGATACTGTGCTTCTCCTTTGAATCCGTAGAACCTGTGTGCATATTGCAGGTCTAATTTTGTGATACTTCTCATAGCAGTTCTCCTTTTTATATTTTTAATTTGTTTGTGCGTAATGCGTATCGGTTTCATGATTGGCCGGAGGATCTTTTACATTCCGGGCAAATTCCGCGGAAAATAATATCGTAGCCGGTAAAATCAAATCCGTGCGTGTCTTTGACGTTCTGCTCCAAGCCGGAAACATACTCCATGTCAACGTCGAAAACCCTGCCGCACCGCTCACACCTCACGTGGCAGTGGTCGTGCAGAAGGTGGTCGAAGCAGTCGGCACCGCCGGGTATCTCCAATTTTCGTATCTCACCCCTATCGGAAAGCAGATTTAGATTGCGATATACGGTGGCGCGGCTGATGTGGGGGTGCGTTTTGATTATCTCATGGTATATCTCGTCAGCTGTGGCATGGCAATGCAGTTTGTTTACAGCTTCCAAAACCAAGGAACGCTGGATCGTGTTACGGTTCATATCTGTAATCCTTGTTGCATTTCTATCCTTATTGATATTCTGTACTATTTAATATTATACATCAATAATGACTGTTTGTCAATACTTTTTTTAATTTTTCCGAGAAAAAAATGGGCACAGAGTGAAAACGGGTTACGGTAACTTAAATTATTGTGTCCGAAAGCTTGATTAAGCACATAATTTGTGATATAATTTATATAAATTAATCTAAGAATTATATAATGAATGGTGAAGAAATGACAAAAGAGAAAATTACTCCGGATGCAATAAAAAAAGATCTTTTAAAGGTTGCAAATGATCAAATCTCCAACAAAGCAGACCGGAGATTATCCTTTATTGTTCCAATAACCCTGTCGGCAATCGTTTTGGGTGTGGTTTTGAAGAATATTTTTGTGGGACTGCTTATTTCTTTGCTTGCATCTTACCATATCGTTCTATACGTTATCGAATACAAAGAATACAGGATGAAGAAAAAAACGGTCATGTCACTGATCGAACGAGGCGACGTTTCCATTTCAACGGAGATCTTAAGTCATGTTGCCCATGAAACAATATATGAGCCGCACAAATCCATTGGGAGAACGCGAACTGCAAAAATGATCACCCAATATCATTTTGACGGCGGCACTTCTTGGAGAGAACCTTTTTGCGCAAAGCATTATGAGTGGAGCGGCGATTTTTACCTGAGTCATGCCGGGCTTGAAAATATCTCAATCTCGGGAGATGAATTCTTTTATATTGCCTTGCAAGAGCATCCCGATATTGCTTATATATACCCATGCAAGACTTTTGAACTCGATGCAAGCTTAAAAAAACAGCAGTAGCTTTTTGTAAAAGCGTGCCAATAAAAAAGCACCCTTCGCGGGGTGCTTTTTCTCATACGACTATGAGTGAATGTCTTTTTTGGTGTACTGCAAATAGGCAGTGATTATACCGACAACGCAGAATATCATGCCGATGCCGACCATGATCCCGTCAAGACTTCCGTTGGTAACAATATCCGCTCCGTCACAATATCCGAACGGTGTGATGTATTTCAAGAACTCTGCGACCTCGGCAATATTGGCAATCAGATTCATAAAATACATCATTATTGCCATTCCAAGTCCGACACCGATGCTGCCCTTGCGCAAAAAAGCCGAAATGCCAAAGCAAATGCCAGAAAGCTCGACCTGAAGCAAATAAAACGCAAGATGCATCAGGTTTATCTCTTTCCAGGGGATCTCCTCACCGATAGCGGCAATGGAAGCGACTGCAAGAGCATATATAATCAAATTCATGGCTGTGATCTGAATCATCACGGCAATCAGCTTTTCGGTAATAATTCTGATGCGACTGACGGGATGGGCCAGCAGAAATTCCGCCGTCCTCTCCTTTTCCTCTTTGCTGAGAACAGAGACAGCGCAAATAGCAGCGTAAAATGCACCGCCAAGCCCCAAAACATTGCCGCACTCAATGGCATAAAAGCCGATAAGCGTCCCGAAGTTCAAGCGGTCCATACCGAACGCATCGGTAAATGAACCCATGGATGAGAATATATCATTGACGCCCTCCATCTGTCCCTTCATTTCCGGGAACAGAAAAACGCATATTGCAAGCAAAAAGCCGATCGAAGCCGTCCATATCAAAAACGAAGCTTTGCCTTGTCTTAGCTCGTGTTTAATAATCGTCATACCGTTTCACCGTCCTTTTCATAGTAATGCATGAAAACTTCTTCAAGATCAGGCTCTGTGACCGTAAGGTCACTCACCTGCCCCAATGACAGCGTGCAAAGCAAGCTGTTCATATCTCCGCTGTAAAGAAAGCTGACAGAATCCTCCGTATCTTTTCTGTCGCGAATACCGTCCAGTTGCTCAAGGTCGACCGCGCCGTGAACCGTAACGCGCTTTGCACTTGTTTTGGAGAGCACCTCCACACTGTCGCAGGCAATTATTGTTCCGTCACGGATGATTGCGGCACGGGTGCAGTTGCGCTGTATCTCGGAAAGCACATGGCTGGAAAGAAATACGGTCGTGCCTTCACGATTCCGCTCTTTCAAAATCTCAAAAAACTCCCTCTGCATGAGTGGGTCAAGCCCTCCGGTCGGTTCATCGAGGATCAGCAAATCGGGATTGCTTTGAAGTGCGCAGACAATTGCGACCTTCTTGCGATTGCCGAAGGAGAGGTCATCCACCTTGCGCGAGGCATCAAGCTGCAGGCGGTCGCAGAGCTTTCCGGCTTCCTCCCGGCAGTCCTTTTCGTGCAGGTCGGCAGACAGCTTCAATATGTCCTTCACTCTCATTCCACGGTAAAAGATCGCCTCCGACGGCAGGTAGCCGATATTATGCAAAATTGCTTCCTTTTCTTTTGTAACGTCTTTCCCGAAGATCTCCGCACTACCCGATGTGGGCGCAATCAGTCCGAGCAGGGTGCGGATAGTGGTGGACTTGCCTGCACCGTTGGGACCTATAAAGCCGAAGAATTCGCCCCGTGCTACCGTCAGGTCAAGATCAACGATGCCTCTCGCCTTACCGTAAAACTTCGTAAGCTTTGTTGTTTTGATGATATCCATATTAATCTACTCCTTTCGAAGATATATACTTTTCCAAAAGCCAATCAACTTTGAAAAGCCCTTTTTCATTTCTTCCGTATCCACGTTGTCTCGTTGAACCATTTCCCAAAGATAGCCCTCGGACGCCCAATACATATCTCTGTACATCATCGAAATATCCAATCCTGGAATAAACTGTTCCGGATCCAGATCGCGGAGTGTTTTATTTGCTTTTCGATTTAAGTATTTGCGATAGCTCCCCTGAACGGCGGCGCAGATCTCCGGGTCCTTTTCATAATACGCCTTGATGGCGAATTTGCCCATGTCGGGGTACAGACGCATGATCTCCATCTTTGCATGCATACCCATTTCCATGCTGTCAAACAGGTTTTTCTGCTCGTAGCAGTTGTACTTTGCAAGATACTCAACAGTCGTTTCGGCGCATTTGTGCCATAGGAACATATACAGCTCTTTTTTGTTGCGAAAGTAATGAAAAAGCAGAGATTTACTGATACCCGCCGCATCCGCGATCTCACTCATCGGGCTGTTTTTGTAGGAATTTTGAGAAAAGACCCGATAGCCTGCGTTGATGACTGCCTGTTGCTTCT
>JBJDZD010000012.1:0-20705 GCA_051867815.1 Eubacteriales bacterium
GTAACGTGTCATAGCGATACGGGCAGCCTCGATCTGATTGGAAGTGATCCAAGCAGGCTCGAGAGCTACAAGACCGTAAGAACCGTACGCAAGCTCGTTGCCGCGGGTTGCCTTACCTTTAAGGCGACCGCGCTGAACGCGACGGAACTTTACTCTTTTAGGCATTAACATTACTTGTTACCTCCATCCTTGGGAGTAGTGGGGCGAGCACCCTGGGGGCGGTTGCCCTGGGGACGAGCACCCTGAGGACGGTTGCCCTGGGGTCTGTTACCCTGGGGACGGTTGCCCTGACGGCGATCGTTGTTCGCTCCGGGAGCACGGTTGTCTCTGCGCTCGCCGTTTCTGCGGTCGTTTCTGCGGTCACCGTTGCGGCGATCGTTTCTGCGATCATTTCTTCTTTCGCGGCCTGCGCCCTCATTGAGAACTTCACCGTTGTAGATCCATACCTTAACACCGATCTTACCGTAGGTGGTATTAGCCTCATAGAAGCCGTAATCGATGTCGGCACGGATGGTCTGAAGCGGAATGGTACCCTCGTTGTAGTGCTCGGAACGTGCGATTTCCGCACCGCCGAGACGACCGCCGCAGGTGATCTTGATTCCGCGTGCGCCGAGGCGCATGGTATTTCTGATAGCCATCTTCATTGCACGGCGGAAAGCCACGCGGCCCTCCAGCTGAGCTGCAATGTTTTCTGCTACGAGCTGTGCGTTGAGCTCAGGGTTGCGAATTTCAACAACGTTTACCGATACGGGAATCACGTTACCGTTTGCATCCTTGCCTACGATAGCTTCAACTTCCTTCTTCAGCTTCTCGATGTTGTCACCGCTGCGGCCGATAACCATACCGGGCTTTGCGCAGTGAATGAAAACTCTGACTCTGTACTGATCGCGCTCGATCTCGATCTTAGGCACGCCTGCCTTCTGAAGCTCTTCCTTGAGGAGCTTTCTGATCTTGTAGTCCTGTACGAGTGTATCTCCGAAAACCTCGTCCTTGACGCACCATCTGGAATCCCAGCCCTTGATGACGCCAACGCGAAGGCCGTGAGGATTAACTTTCTGTCCCATTAGGCATTGACCTCCTTAGTTTCTCTTTCCTTAACCGCAATGGTTACATGAGATGTTCTCTTGAGAATTCTGTTACCCGAACCCTTAGCACGGGGCTGATATCTCTTGAGAGTAGGACCGGGGCAGACGAAGCACTCGGAAACGTAAAGGTTCGAAGCGTCCATCTGGAAATTATGCTCTGCATTTGCGATTGCGCTCTTGAGAAGCTTTGCAAGCTCGGGAGATGCAGCCTTGGGGGTATTGTTGAGAATTGCCATTGCAAGCTTTACATCCTTGCCGCGGATAAGGTCGAGAACGATCTTAACCTTACGGGGAGAAATTCTCAAATACTTAAGATAAGCTTTTGCTTCCATTATTCTGTCTTCCTCCTCGATTATTTACCGGTGTTGGATGTCTTGGTTCCTGCGTGGCCGGGGAAGCGGCGGGTGGGAGCAAACTCACCGAGCTTGTGACCAACCATGTCCTCGATAATATATACCGGAACATGCTTCTTGCCGTCGTGAACTGCGATAGTGTGTCCAACGAATTCGGGGAATATTGTAGATGCACGGGACCAGGTCTTGATGACCTTCTTCTCGTTCTTTTCGTTCATGGCGCGAACTCTGTTTATGAGTTTCTCTTCAACAAAAGGCGCCTTCTTAAGACTTCTGCTCATTACTATATTCCCTCCTTATTTAGCGTTTCTGTGCTTTACGATATACTTCTCGGTAAGAGCCTTCTTGTTTCTGGTCTTATAACCGAGAGCGGGCTTGCCCCAAGGAGTAAGCGGACCGGGATGACCGATCGGAGACTTACCTTCACCACCACCGTGGGGGTGATCGCAGGGGTTCATGACGGAACCGCGAACGGTAGGTCTGATGCCCTTGTGGCGGGTCTTACCTGCCTTACCGAGCTTGACGGTCTCGTGCTCGATGTTGCCAACCTGGCCGATGGTAGCCCTGCAGTTGAGAGCAATGATTCTGACCTCGCCGGAAGGAAGACGGATAAGAGCCTGGTCATTCTCTTTCGAGATGAGCTGAGCTGCAGCGCCTGCGGAGCGAACCAGCTGGCCGCCCTTGCCGGGGTGAAGCTCGATGTTGTGAATGAAAGTACCGGTGGGGATGTTAGCAAGGGGCAGGGTGTTGCCGGGCTTGATATCAGCCTCTGCGCCGGAGTATACAACGTCACCGTCGGTAAGTCCTACGGGAGCAATAATGTAGCTTCTCTTGCCGGACTCATTCTCGAGGAGTGCGATGTATGCGGTACGGTTGGGGTCGTACTCAACGCCGATGACCTTTGCGGCTTCAGCGTCGTTACGACGGAAGTCAACGATACGATACTTGATCTTGTTTCCGCCGCCCTTGTGACGAACGGTGATCTTACCGTAGGAGTTACGTCCTGCGTGCTTCTTCTTGATAACTACGAGGCTCTTCTCGGGAACAAACTTGGTAAGCTCCTCGAAGGAAGCGCCGGCCATATGTCTTCTGGCAGGTGTCGTAGGCTTATATTTGATTGTAGGCATTCTTCGTTCCTCCTACTTAGTTCATACCGTCGAAGAAGGCGATGGTCTTGGAGTCCTCGGTGAGGGTTACGATTGCTTTCTTCCACTCTGCGGTGTAGCCTGCAACGTAGCGGACTCTCTTTTCCTTGCGCTTCATCGTTACGGTATTGACAGCTGCAACCTTAACGCCGAACATGGTCTCGACTGCCTTTGCAATCTCGGGCTTGGTTGCGCTTGTCATAACTTTGAATACATACTTCTTCTGATTCATCATGTCCATGCTCGCCTCGGTGATGACGGGAGCAATGATGATGTCCTGTACCATTTTCTTCATTATGCATATACCTCCTCAAGCTTCTTGACAGCTTCAGCGGTAATTACGAGCTTTTCTGCATTGAGGATCTCGTAAACGTTGATGGTGCTGTAAAGAGTGGTTGCTGCGGTGGGAATGTTGGCACAGCTCTTAACGACAACGCGGTCAGCCTCGGGGAGAACGAGGAGCGTCTTGCACGCTACGTTCTCGGTACGGGTCTTAACCTCAGAGCCGTCCTTGTAGTTCTTCTGTACGTCCTTGGTAAGGCCGAGAGCGGCAAACATCTTTACCATCTCAGAGGTCTTGTAGGACTCGAGCTTGCATTCGTCAAGAATGACGAGGTTGCCATTGGCAGCCTTATCGGAGAGAGCGCTGAAGAGAGCAACTCTCTTGGTCTTCTTGTTGAGGTCGGTGCGATAGGTGCGGGGCTTAGGTCCGAGTGCTACACCGCCGTGTACCCACTGAGGAGCACGGGTGGAACCCTGACGCGCGCGGCCTGTACCCTTCTGTCTCCAAGGCTTCTTGCCGCCGCCGCTTACCTCGGTACGGGTAAGGGTGGACTGAGTACCCTGTCTCTGATTGAGCATGTAAGCTCTTACAGCTGCGTGAAGGACGGATGCGTTGACCTCAGCTCCGAAGAGCTTCTCGGAGAGGCTCATTTCGCCAACTTCCTTGCCGGCCATGTTATAAACCTTAATGCTGGGCATTTGTTCTTCCTCCTTCTTCGTCAAGCCTTGATCGAATCACGGATGAACACGATACCGTTCTTCGCGCCGGGAATAGCGCCGCGAACCGCGATAAGGTTGTTCTCTGCATCGATCTTGGCAACGGCAAGATTGAGAATGGTTACCTGTTCGTTACCATACTGACCTGCCATCTTCTTGTTCTTGAAAATTCTCGCAGGGTCGATAACACCCATGGAACCGGACTGACGGTGCACAGGGCCAACGCCGTGTGTCATTCTCAGCTTGTGGAGATTCCAACGCTTAATCGCACCGGTGTATCCGCGGCCCTTGGTCATACCTGTTACGTCGACCTTCTCGCCAACGGCGAAGGTTTCGACCGATACGACATCACCTACGTTGTAGCCGGAGCAATCATCAAGGCGGAATTCCTTGAGATGTCTCTTGGTGGTAAGTCCGTTCTTTGCGAAATGTCCGATCTCGGCCTTGGTTGCATGCTTGTCCTTGCAATCCTCAAAACCGAGCTGTACGGCCTCATAGCCGTCCTGTTCGACAGTCTTTCTCTGCGATACTACGCAGGGACCTGCCTGGATTATCGTTACCGGGATGACGTTTCCGACTTCGTCGAAAATCTGAGTCATACCGATCTTCTTACCGATAATACCCTTTTTCATGTTTTTCCTCCTGAAGGTTATTGGTTGACGCTTTGAATTTTACCTTTCGGCATTACGCCAACTTGACCAACAAGCGCTCATCTTTGAGCGTGTTGTGAGTGGGATGTGCGAGATTACAGGGTTACCTGAATATCTACGCCTGCGGGAAGCTCAATGTTCATAAGCTCTTCGGTGAGTTTCTTCGAAGGCTTCTTGATGTCAATGAGTCTCTTGTGGTTGCGAAGCTCGAACTGCTCGCGGCTGTCCTTGTACTTGTGGACTGCGCGAAGGATGGTTACGATCTCCTTCTCGGTGGGAGGCGGAATGGGTCCGGAAACCTCGGCGCCGTTGCGCTTGGCAACTTCGACGATCTTTGCGGCTGCCGCATCAACGAGTGTGTGATCGTAGCTCTTCAGTCTTACTCTGAGCTGCTCCTTAACTGCCATAATGTTTTTCCTCCTTTTGTTTTCTCTCGCGTATGTGCGAATATAATAGATGGAAGCCATCTTGCGAACGCGATCGAAAAGTCAGGAGTGGTTTCTATTATGCACCGTTCCGTGTGTTTCGTTTTGTAGCCATACAAAAGCCGAAATTCGTCACTCGCCGCCGTCACGCAAGCACGGCGCGACGCGAATTCCGGATCGTACGGCAACAAACCGCACACGAAATGACCCCCGAACAGAAGTCATCCGATACTCAATATAGCCCACGCGCCCGATTTATATCGGACTTCTCCGCGAAAATTCCCCGTGTGTCGCACGGCAACCTTTCGCTTCAACGCGTTTTTCGCACATCAAGCTTCAATATTATACTACTAAATCCTTAGTTTTGCAATAAGCAAATTTAACGAAATTTTTAATCAATAGCGGGGCATAAATATGCAATAATCACAAATTTGGGGCGATTTTTGACCGCAATGCCCTTGAAATCGGCCCGAATTCGCCCAAAAATTTGTTATCTTTAACGAAAATTCAAAAATATACGGTTTAATTCGTTATTTCGGCGGTTTTTTCATCGTCCTCGTCGGAATTACATCCGATAAGGATGCCGAGCGTGCGCAAGAACTCGTCACGAAGCCATTCCGGCTCAACGATCCTTATCTCCGCGTCGGATGCGACGAGCGCGCCGAAGAAAACGCGAATGTTTTGAAATTCGCATATGTACTTGCCCTTATTTCCCATTCGTCTGGTTACGAACGGCGCAAGCTCCAGGGCGGCAAGCTTATCCGGGATATGAAGTATCGCCGTGTACGGAATTCCTATCTGCGTTGATTCATTATCCTTGCCGCCCAGTACGTCCGCCAGGGCAACGATATTTGAAATATCTCTCGGATCTTCAACTCTTATCGACTCGGGAAGCGAAAAATCCTCGGTGTAGTAATAGCCCTGTTTGGAACGGTCAAAAGCAAGAGGAGCATTCAGCTTACTGCGCAGATAGTCGCAGTCGCGCTGCGCCTGGCGGTGCGAAATGGCAAATCGCTCCGAAAGTCGCATGGCGTTCGGATAGTAGCCGTCCTTTATTCTTTTGTGGAGCCAGATTATTCGTTCAACCGCAAAATCAACGGACATTGGCGCACCTCTCTCTTTTCTTATATATAATAAGGTAGGAATTATTCGGATACGGATTCTTCGGCCGCCGATTCGTTTTCGTCCTCGTTTTCCAAAGCAGGCTCCGCCTCGGCAGGCGCATCCGGCTCGGGGCGCGCGGCACTCGAAACGAAGGAATTGAGCCTTGCGAGAATGTAATAGCTCATGGTAAGGCACAAGAAAGCCTCAACGCAGAAATCGCCGCGCTTGAGCTGACCGGAGAAATAGCCGTACATTTCCGAAACGCCGCCGGCAAATCCGAGAATAACGGCAACGCAAGCGCTCGCAAAATACAGGCGCGGACGCGCATGCGTGTCCGACACGCTGAATCGTTGCTCAAAGAGGAAGCAGAGCATAATGGACATAAGTGCGAACTGAAGCATCAGCTTGGACGGATGGTTCATCTGAATATCCATTTCAAAATATATCTCCGCAATGCCGACGAGCGCACGGATTATCGGGAAAAAGCCAAGCCAAACGGTCAGCTTACTCCCTGCTTTCTTTGAGGCACGAAGGAAGAAATAAACCGCCGCCGCCAAGGACGAGATCACGCCGAGTATCTCAACGACCGCAGTTGCTCTGAGCAAATACGCGTTCTCGATATTGTACCCGGGAGCAAAAATGAATTTGTAATAGTCAAGCTTATCTTCAACGGCAATCACAACGAGCTTGTAAACGAAGTCGGCAACCAAAACAAATCCGGCAAAGCATGAGGTAAAGAATACGGCATTTGATTCGTTGCCGAGTTTTACCGGAAGCTTAGCTTCCTTTGACGTTATGAAACCACACAAAACCGCAAACAAGCATCCGACGATCATCAGGTAATTCACCGCCGTCGGAAACAGCGTACCGTTAAAGTAACCGATGCCCGAATCGAACGAGGTTGCAAAAGCAACCGAGCGCAGGACTGCGGCAAGCAGCCCCACGAACATCGAGCAGTAATAGCAGGTCTTAATATTTGTAATTGCCGCCCCGGGAGAACGGCTTAGAAGTTTTCCTGACATAGTAATACCCTTTTTATAATTTATTGAGAATATTATACACCGCAAATATGAACTCGATTTTAACAACGCAGTACAGGCCGGAATATAATTGAATTTTTTCTCAAACAGACAACTTTTTTTCAAAAAGCTATTGACAAATGAGTCGGTTTGTGGTATAATTTATGCCGTTATCCAAAGACAGCAGGTTCCCGTAAACGCGCAAGCCATCCTGCCGAGGAAGTAATCAAATAGTTTTTTGATGTCTTTCTTTCGGTGCGCTCGCATTTCGGGAGAAGGATATTTTTTATCGAAGAAACCATCAGGAGGTTAAACACATGCCCAGCAAAGCTATACTTGAGCAGAAGCAGCAGGTTGTCTCCGAACTTTCCGACAAGATTCGCAACTCGGTTTCCGGTGTTATCGTTAACTACCAGGGAATCACCGTTGAGGATGATACTAAGCTCCGTAAGGAACTCCGCGAGGCCGGCGTTTCCTATCAGGTAGTTAAGAACACCCTTACCGGCAGAGCTTGCGACGAATGCGGATACGGTGATATCAAGCAGTATCTCTCCGGCATGACCGCTATCGCAGTCAGCCCCGAGGATGCAGTCGCTCCCGCTAAGATCCTCAAGCAGTATGCTGACAAGATCGAGTCCTTCACTCTTCTTGCAGGTTATTGTGACGGCGAGGTCCTCGATCAGGCCGGCGTTGAAAGACTTGCAACCATTCCCTCGAAGGATACTCTTATTGCACAGTTGCTCGCTTGCATCCAGTCTCCCCTTACCAAATTCGTCTATGTTCTTGACCAGGTTGCCAAGAAGGACGAGCAGCCCGCAGAGGCTGCAGAAGCACCCGCAGAGGCTTAAAGCTCTCGCGGCATAACACTTAAATATTCAGGAGGTCATTAAAAATGGCAAACGAAAAGATTACCGCTATCCTTGAATCCATCAAGGCACTTACCGTTCTTGAGCTTTCCGAGCTCGTATCTGCATGTGAGGAAGAGTTCGGCGTATCCGCTGCCAACGTTTCCGCAGGTTCTGCTGCAGGTGCAGCAGCTGCTCCCGCTGTAGTTGAAGAGAAGACCGAGTTTGACGTAGTTCTCGCAAGCTTCGGTGCTAACAAGCTCGCAGTTATCAAGGCTGTTCGCGAGATCACCGGTCTCGGACTTAAGGAAGCTAAGGAGCTCGTTGAGGGCGCACCTAAGACCCTTAAGGAAGGCGTTGCTAAGGACGAGGCAGAGTCCATTAAGGCTGCTCTCACCGAAGCAGGCGCTACCGTTGAGATTAAGTAATTAATCCAAGCGAATATTGCACATCCGAAAATCCTTGCTGTGCAAAGAACCGATGCGTTCACGCATCGGTTTTTTGTTTATACGGTTATTTTTATTGCCTTAATGTCTCCCGAAAGTCTGCAATTCTCCACCCCGTCGGGGATATAAACGCAATCGCCCTCGCGCACGGCGTAGCCGCCAATCACTCCCTTGCCCCATGTCACGGCAAGAATGCAAAGCCCGGATAGCTCGCACTCTCCCTCAACAGGCTCGTATGAGAAATACGGACATTCCGTGTTCGGGCTATTTTTGACCGACATTGCCGCTTGGTACAAATGAAGCTCGCGCGGACGTCCGTAGTCGTACATACGGAAGGTGGTATCCGAGTTTTGCTGTACCTCGCAAAGATAGATGCCGGCACCGATCGCATGGGGCGTACCGCCGGGAATGTAGTAAACGTCGCCTGACGCCACCGGTTTTTTATTCAAATACGGCGTTGGATCGCCGCCACTTAAGATAACTGCGCGAAGCTCCTCCATCGAGACATTCTGCTTAACGCCGTGGTATATACACGCTCCCGGCTCACAATCGAGAATGAACCACATCTCGCTCTTTGCCTCAGTTCCGGTAAGAGCTGCCGCGACTTCGTCGGGATGGACCTGAACGGAAAGCGACTCTGCGGTATCAATGAATTTTATGAGCAGTGGGAACCCGCCGACGATGTCGGCGAGTTTTTTGCCTGCATAGATGCCGTTGGTCACGATGCTTTGAGCATCCTCTCGCACGGACAGCACCCAATCCTCGCCAACGGGAGCAGAGGACGAAAACCTTTTTCCGCCCCAAACGCGCTCCCGATAAATATGCGACAGTATCAGCGGATAACTCATTTTTTCTTGGCTACGAGCGAGGTGATCAGCGCGGCGGCGCCTGCCGCGAGCGCGGCACTCGTGGCGGCAATAGCGGCAGTCTGCCCCTTGCTGTGAACCTTGCCTGACGTAGCCTTGGCGCGTTTTTCATCGGCCTTCTTCTGCTTTTTCGCGTTTCTAAGCTCCTTAAACGTCGGCTCGGCCTCTCGGCGTGCGCCGAGCTGCTTGTAATCTATGACTCCGGGATTCGGAATGCCCGTTCCGCAGAACACCTCAAGCGGTGACATATCGCAAGAGAAGCGATACTTATACGCTCTGCCGACCTCCGCCATTTGGCCGTGGCGCAGGCCCATATTCCATGTCACGCGAGATATGACTTCGCCGCCTACGATCAAATCAAGCCGTCTGCCGCAATCCGATGTCGAAGTGATATGCTTATCGGAAATATAAAGGTCTATGCCCTCGGTAAAGGCGGTTGCGTATCTGCCGTTGAAGTCACCGGCAGTCAATGCGGCGTTTGCAGGTGAGCGGCGCCAGACGACCACAGCGCTCCTTGCCGGTATGGTAATTCCGTCCGCCGTCGCCATGCAACTCTCCTTCGGTGGCTTGCCCGTGGTAGTCCAGAGCGCAAGCTTTGCGTCACTCAGGGTTATGTCGTTGCCGGAATTGTTGCAAAGCGTGATATAGGGGAAGGGATTTTCGTATGACACACCGTCCTTTTCAAGCGGCTCGGTCGCGCAAAGCACCTCTGTGATGCTGACGGGCGAAACGAGGATATAGGCGGTCGTCTTTTTGACCGTATCTTCCGAAATTGCCGAAACTACCGCGCTGACGCGTCTGTATTTCGATACTTCGGGCAGCTGACGGGTAACGCTCACGCTTCTTCCCGGCTTTAGCTTGCCGAGGCAAACATGCGCATACGGAACGGTGTCGCGAAGCGAGAAACCGGAAATATCCGTCAGATAGAAGTCAACCATAACCTCCGTCATCGTCTTTTCGGTTGGATTTTCAAGCTTCAAGGTGACGGCCGAGCTTTCGTGCTTGTCGTATGAGGCCGAACGCGTCATGGAAAGGATCCTCGGCTCGCCGCGGTTTTCAATCCAAACCGGTGCGGTCACGGAATACTGACCGTTATTTGAAATGCGAGCGTAATAATAGTCGAATTCGACCGGAAACGTGATATTCCATTCGTACTCGCGGCGCGCGCCGACGTTTTTGCGAGCAACGACGATATTATCCTCACCGATTATCTCGATAAGGCCTATTCCCTGCTCGTTTTCGGTGGTTATTCTCAACGAAATGCTGATATTTGAGGGGTTATCGATGTGTGCGCCCATCCATTCGCCGTTGACCTTGTAGAATATCTTCATCGTGGGGTCGGCGCTTGAATAAACGCGGCGAGAGCGGAACGCATCCATAACGTTCTCGCGTGTCAGCGCAGGGGCGAGAATGCCCGTGATATAGGGACTTGCAACCGTCCAGTTCGGCGCGTGATTGTCCTCGTTAAACGAGGGCGCAACGTGCCAGCCGCGCGCCAACAGCATGGAGTATGCGTGGTCGTAGCCCCTGCCCTTTATCTCGGCAAGTGCCATGGCACGATCCGCATATTCCGTCTTGTAGCCGTAGCTTTCAAAGTCACCCCAGCCGTCGCCGGGATGATTGAACATACCAACGGCATCCGGCTCGCTCTCAAGCCACTTGAAGATATCGGGCATGCTGACACGGTTGATATCCGATACCATTACCTTACTGCCGATGATATTCATATGACCCCAATAGCCGCAGGTATTGTTCCAGGTCATCTCCCAGCCGTAAAGCGCGGCAAAGCGACCCGGACGGTCGAAAGAATCTGCCACTCTCTTCTGGGCATCGTATATTTTTTGCGTGCAATAGTGCGAATGTTCCGTTACGGCAAAGAAATCCGCGCCGTTATCGTATGCAAATTCCATGGCGTCGGAGGGAAAGCCGTTCGCATCCGATTCACCGGTGTGCGCGTGTACCTCTCCGAAATAGGCTTTAAGCTCTGACATATCGGAAACGCTGAAATCGACCGTCTTGGTCGTGCGATTGCCAAGGCCGTCCTTGAGGCGGATGACCATTGAGTGTTCTCCGACCCCGAGCGGCTTTTTCGGCTCGTAGGTGAGAGAGGTTGCGGTGATCTCACAATCCTTAGTCACATCCTTGCCGTCAATGCGCAAGAAGCAGTCTTTGATGCGAATTCCGGAGATATCGGTATATTTTGCTTTAATAACGATGGGCTTAGTGCCGTCATAGGCATAGCCGCTTGAGGGCACGAGCGAAGTGATGCGAGGGCCGCGATTATCGTAAACGGGAACGCAAAGGCCGTCAAGCGTGACCCACCTTGCGCCGTCATAGGCACTTATATTATATTCAAGCTCGGAAAGATCCTCAAATATCTCCTCGGGAATGCGCGCGCGGCGTACGCCGTCATGCTCCTCAATAGCTTCAAAATCCTCCGTCGCTCCATTCGGCAGGGTCACACTCACGAAGGTTTTGCCGATCTCGTGATCTTTGTCCGCCGGAAGCGAGAGAAATTCAACCGTTCCGACGCGGTCGCCGTGAAACGCTTCCTTATCGGAGGAAATGGGAAGAATGACGGGAAGCGGCGCACTCAGGTCGTATTTCCCCGTTTGCAGGAGTGCGGGATAGCCGGGTGTGGCAAAATCGGCGTGACTGAGGTTGACTGCGCGACGCGGAGACATAGGGTCGATCGCCCAATAGGACGAGCGAAGCACCGGGGTATCCCACTGTGCAAAGCAATTACTGTAAACGAGGGTGTAAACCGCGCTCTCACAGTCTCCGCCGCGCGGAACTATCAGAAGAGTGGTCGGCTTATGACCGACGGGCAGGGTACAAAAACCGTCAATATTCTTGCGGTTGCCGGTCTCGGCATCAATCTCTGTCATGTCCACCGGGATTATGTTGAGGCGTGCCTCGTCAACAGGCGCTTTAGTGTAAATATACGCGGAATTTATCTCACGAATAAAGTCATCGCGGTCAAGCACGCCTTTATCGTAGTTTTTCACCGTTAAGGGCCAGACCGCTACGCACTCGCCGGGCTTTAGAGAGATGCCTCTCTCACGTGAAAGAGGAATTCTTCCCGTAGGCTTACCTGAGGGTGCCTCGGTATCCTCGTAAACGAGAAGCTCGTACTCCGAAAGATCAACCTCAAATGTATTCGGATTGAATAATTCGATATAGCAGGTATACTCCTTGCCCTTCGGTCTGCCGAAGATCTCCGTTATCGCGAGTGGCGGCAGTTCGGGCATATCGGACGGAGAAAGAACACGGCAGAAAAACTCATTGCCGTCAATCGAATATTGGAATTCATTGCCGCAGACAGCAGATCCCGGAACGTCCGCGCGGTAGATCATGTAAGATACCGCGCCGCGGTCATATCTGTCGGAAGGAATGAGGTTATAGTCATCCCCACCGAGGACGTGAAGAACCAATTTCTCCGGCGCATTTTCAGCATGGTTGCGAACTGCAACACTCACGGCAAAAGGCTCTCCCGACATGATGAACCGGGGAGCGGCATGAAGCACGCTCGGCGCATTGTATTTCTTTCCGAATATCATAATCCGACACCTCCGAAAAAGGTTATATAATATAATACATTTATTATACCATATTTTATTAAAATAAGCAAGAAAAAGCGGACACTTTTTTATCATAGTGTCCGCTTTTTGTTATTTTTCGCTCAACGTCTTGAAAAGATCCGCATACAGGGGGTCGCGGCGTATCTTTCTGACGTAGAGATAATGGTGGCGTGCGCTGTCAAACGCGTATCGGCAGTCCGAGGTGACGTAAGGGCGAGGGATCTGCACGATCTCCATTGATTTCGGCACGGTCATGCATCCAATGGCGGTAACATCCCAAACGACCTTCGAACGTCCGTATCCCCGGCTTATGTAGTCGCCGGTGATCGAGCAAAGATAGTTGCAAAGCTCATTCTTGCCCTTCAGATAGTAGTCAAGCTCCGGGGGTGTGGTGATGAACTGCGAGCAAACGCCGTCGCAGGGTATCTGCAGGAACGGAATCTTTGAATCAAAAAGCACCTGAGCACCGGGAACGTCCTGTTTGAGGTTAAATTCCTTGGTGTCGGGGCGTTCAAGCGCATGTCCGCCGAGCCAGACGACCGCACTTTTCTTTGCAATCTCGGGTTCCTTCGCTATTGCCGATGCCACGTTGGTGATGGCACCGATGGCAACGATAACGGTCGGTTCTTCGCGACTCATAACGGTGTTAATGATGTTTTCACAAGCCTCGGACTCCACTATATCGGTTTTTGACGTCATAAATCTCGTACTGCCGCGGTAAACGGGAATATTCTTTGCCATTTGTGCGTCGGTGAGATTCATGATATTGAAGATCTCGCCATAGCTCTTTTCCATTCCGTCACCGGCGCTCGTTGAGCGCGAGTTGAGAAACGGTGCGGCGTTCACCGAGAGAAGATTTATCTTTCTCTTTGAGAGCATCGCGTACGCGATGGCGTATTGGTCGTCGATCTCGTTATATGCATCGGTATCGAGGATGATATCGACGGCACGGTCGCCCTCAAGGAGCGAACGAAACTCATTCAGTGTCATTTTTATCTTCTGCCGCTTCCGTAATCATTTCTGGGCTTGCGCTGACGGAGAATGGTCATGATATCGTCAAACTGGTTGCTGGGGTCCTCTCCACCCTGAGGACGAGTGGGTCTCTGCGTCTGAGTGGGCTGAGCAGGTCTTGCAGGGGGTGCCTGAACGGGTTCCTGCTCCTCAATTTCTTCCGGCTGAGGTGCAGGAGCGGCCTTCGCCTGGGGTTGGGGTGCAGGATTGGGAGCGACTCCGGGTCTCTGTGCAGGAGCAGGAGCAGGACGCGCCGGTGCTCCGGGACGTACGGGTGCCTTGTGCTCCTCATGTCCGGGGTTGTCAAAGCCGGTGGCGATAATGGTGATCTTCATCTCGTCCTCAAGCTCCGGATCGAATGCAGCTCCCCAAATGACGTTTGCATCGGGATGTGCCTCTGCGGTTATCATGGTGGAAGCAAGGTCTGCATCCTCAAGTCCTACGTCGGGCGACATGGTAATGCTGATAAGAATTCCGGTTGCGCCCTTGATAGAGGTTTCAAGCAGGGGACTGGAAATAGCCGCCTTAGCCGCAAGCTCTGCCTTATCCTTACCCGTAGCACTTCCGGTACCCATGTGAGCATATCCTGCCTCGCGCATTACGCTTGTAACGTCCGCAAAGTCAAGGTTGATGAAACCGGGAACATTGATAAGCTCGGAAATGCTCTGAACGCCGCGGCGAAGAACGTCGTCCGCGATCTCAAATGCGTTCTTAAGAGTAATTCTGGTCTCGGATACCTGCTTAAGTCTCTCATTGGGAATGATAACGAGGGAGTCAACATAGTTGCGAAGCTCCTCTATACCCTTTTCCGCCTGAAGCATACGGCGGCGACCCTCAAAAATGAAAGGCTTGGTTACGATCGCAACGGTGAGAATATCCATCTCATGTGCGATCCTTGCAACTACGGGAGCGGCACCCGTACCGGTTCCGCCGCCCATACCGGTTGCGATAAATACCATATCCGCACCTGCGAGAGATGCGCGAATCTCCTCCGCGTTCTCCTCAGCGGCGCGCTGACCGATTTCGGGATTTGCGCCTGCGCCGTGACCCTTGGTTATCTTCTCACCGATCGCAATCTGCTTGGGAGATGCCGAATTGCGAAGAGCCTGACGGTCCGTATTGACCGCAATAAACTCTACGCCTTTGATGTCTGTGTCGATCATGCGGTTAACGGCGTTATTTCCGCCGCCGCCGACACCTACTACCTTAATGTTTACGCCGCTTTCAAAAAGGTCGTCGTTTGTGTTGAAATTGTCGTGTTCGTACTCGTAAGCCATTTTTACTACCTCGCTTTTATAAGATACGCCCGTGGGCTAAAGATTTACTATATATATGATATATGTTTTTTGTCGTTTTTTCAAGGGGTTTGCGAAAAATTTTCACTTTGGCTCAGATTTTTTAATTATTCTCTCGCATCGGGGTCAATGTCGGCGTTCATCACGATTCCGGCAATGTCAACCACTCTGACGTCTATCACGGAACCGCTCGTGCAATTCTCGGTGTTCTCGTCAATTATATGAGCAACTGCGCTGATTTTCAGCGACATTTCCGAGGGAGAGCCAAAGAGGATGCGGAATTTATCGTCAACGGAAGCTACGATATCGTATTTCTTATCGAAATGAACTATACCCAACCTGTGTGCAAGCTCTGAGGCATTGACCGATGCAAGAAAACTCACGATGTAATCGCCGTCAAGACCGTCCGCAAGCTCCAGCTGTTCACCTACGACCGCGCTCTTGACGTGGGGAAGCTTGACAAAGAGGAGATCTGAAAAATCCTCTTTGTTTTCCGAGCGTTCAAGTATGCGCAACGAGGAATTCATCGCATAGTATTCCCCGAAAATCTCGGCGTATATCTCGGCCTTGTCCTCAATCACGGTAAATATCAGGGTATTTGGAAGTTTGACCGAAATACTGCAATTTTTGATATACGGATACTCCGCAAGCAGAGCGTTTTCAATGGTATCCGTTGAGAATATGGGCAGTTTATCGTTAAAATCGAGTCCGCTTGACGAGAGGAGCATGTCCGCCGTGTAAAGCTCGCTCCCCTCAACGCGGATTTCCTTGATAACGAGACGGGAGCTGAAATACCCGATAAAGACCGATACTATTAAGAGCAAAACCGCAACGCAGAGGCTGAAAATGAGAAGTCTTGCCTTTTTCTTGCGCTCCTCGGTGGCAATATCATCCCCCACGCGCGACAATGCGCCGGGAAAATTGATGCTGTCCGCCTCGTCGGGCATGTAGTTCTCAAGCCAAATACGTTTTGCACCCGAGGACATAACATAGCGGTTAACGCGCTCGGGCTTTGCGTCTTTTACGATGCTTGAAACATTGGAGGACGTGCCGCCCTGTGTTTTGTTGCGATCAATGATAGCCTTATTCACTTGAGCGGTCACCTCCGTTCATTAAGTCTTTTTTGCCAACCGCATCAGCTCATCAAATATTAGGCGGTTTGAATCTTGGGGAGCAAAGCCTTTGATCGCCTTCTCCATTCGTTCTCTTCTCTCGTCGTCATCAAGAAGCGATGCTACTGCGGAGCAAATGCGTCCGCCCTGAAGCTCCGGTTCGCGTATCATATAGGCTCCGCCGATATCGGCAAGCGCCTTTGCATTCTTGGTTTGCTGATCATCCGTGACATTGGGCGACGGAATAAGGATTGCCGCCTTACCCTGCTTTGCAAGCTCGGATATCGTTATCGCGCCTGCGCGGCTGATGATCAGATCTGCCGCCGCCATTCGCAGGGGCATGTCGTAGATGTATTTCAACAGTTCGATATTCGAATATTTGTCAAGTCCCATATTTGAGAAGCGCTCGTGTATGTGCTCGTAATGATCGCTGCCGGTCGCATGAGTATATCGGACGTTCGGATTCGCCGCAACGTAATCGCGCATCAGCACAAGAGCGCAGTCGTTCATTGTCGCCGCGCCGAGACTGCCACCGAAAGAAACGATGTACTTGCAATCCCGGGCAATACCGAGCTTCTCGCGTGCATCCCACTTGCTTATGTTGCCGAACTGACCGAGCATCGGACAGCCGACCTGCATGACCTTACCGGATTTGCCGAGCAGCTCGGCGCTGACGGCAAAATTCGTGAATATACGGTCAACGTACGGAACGAGTTTTCGGACTGCAAGCCCGGGGACCGCATTCGATTCATGCACCGCCGTCGGGATTTTCATCCTTGAAGCGGCAACGAGAATCGGCCAGCTGACGTATCCGCCCGTACCCACAACGATGTCCGGCTTAAACTCCTTAATCACCTTCTTGGCTTTTATGGGCGAGACCGCCGCAAGCCAGAGCGAGCGAATATTATAAAGTGTGAAGGAACGGAGTATTCCGCGCACCTCAACATGGTAGAGCTTATATCCCGCCTTGGGAACAAGCTCGTTCTCAAGGCCGATCGAAGTACCGACGAAGGCAATTTCGGCATCCGGGATATTCTCTTTTATCGTATTTGCGATTGCAAGTGCGGGATTGACGTGCCCCCCCGTGCCGCCGCCGGTTACAAGAACTCGCATAGCCGAGCCTTCCTTTTCAGTTTTTCTGTGTGCAGAACCTTGAAAGTCCCATGATTATGCCCATATCGATCATCTGCGAGAGCGTCGCGCTTCCTCCGCTACTGAAGAACGGAAGCGAAATACCCGTATTCGGGAGGATACCGCTGACAACGCCTACATTCAATATCGTATGAATGGCAAGCTTGAAGCTTAAGCCGATTATCACGAGCGATGAGAATTTATCGGGTGAACGAACACCTAATATAACTCCTCGGACTACGAGCGCGAAGAACAAAAGAAGTATTGCGGCGGCTCCGAAAAAGCCGACCTCCTCGCATATGATCGTGAAAACGAAGTCGTTTTGCGGCTGTGAAACGTAGCCGTATTTCAGGCTTGACTCGCCAAGTCCGACGCCGAACAGTCCGCCCGTTCCGATAGCGTAAAGACCTTGGGTCGACTGCCAGTTATCGGTCAGGGAATTTGAGCCTTTGTTAAGAAAGCTCTCAATTCGCGCCCATGCGTATTCCGTGTTCCTTATAATGATAAACAATACCGGCAAAAGCGGCACGAAAGCCGCAAACCAACCGAGGTAAGTACCGCCGAGGAAAAGCATCACCAGTCCGAGAGCGGCAATGATTATAACTCCGGAGAAATGATTTTCAAAAAGCACCAAAAGACAAACAACCAGGAAAATCAGTCCGGGGAACACAAGTCCGTATAGGAAGGAGTCCTTGCTGAAGCCCTTTGAATTGATCTTGCCTTCAAACCTCGTCATAAACAGTGAGATAGCGAGGATAAGTCCGGTCTTTCCAAGCTCCGAGGGCTGTATCGTCAAGGGACCGAGCACCAGCCATCTTTGTGCATCTCCGCCTCTCTTGACGCCCATAACGAGAACCAGAACGAGCAGGAACAAGGCGCCCAGGTAAAACGCAACCGATATTATTCTCATATAACGAGGCTGTGAAAAAAAGTAAAAGAAAGCGGAAGCAACTACACCTACTGCAAGGTGCTTGATATGATTCATCACAAAGTGAAAGCCGGAGCCGTAGACCTCCTCGGCGTATGCCGAGCCTGCGCTGAACGACAGTATCGCGCCCAGAGCCAATAGCAGGATGTATATGACCGTGAAGAATGTATCGGGCCTGTTTTGGACGAGAAGGATATCTCGGGTATCGTTCAACGTTACACGGTTATCGGACTTCTTTTTATATAGCAATCGCGATTTTCTCTTTACTCTATCGCGCTTTTTTTCGTCACCACTGACGGCAGGCGAATTTTTTCTTTTATCATACCAAGCCATCGGGCAACTCCTTTTAGAACGTTATAAACCGAAATATGCGAGAACGCAAAAGATCACGCTGATCAGTGAAAATACGCCGACGATCTTAACCTCGCTCCAACCGCATTTTTCAAAATGATGGTGGATGGGAGCCATCTTGAACAGACGCTTTCCGTGTGTCAGTTTGAAGTAACCGACCTGAAGAACGTCGGATACGACCTCTGCCAGATAAATAATACCGGCGATAAGGATAATGAGCGGCTCGCCTATGAGAAACGCCATACCGACTATCGCGCCGCCGAGGTAGAGCGAACCGGTGTCACCCATGAATATCTTTGCGGGGTAGAAATTATACATCAAAAATCCGACCGTGCCGCCAATGACGGTTGCCGGGAATATTGCAAGCTCGGGGCAAAGCCAAATAAACGCCACTACCGCGAAGAAGGCGGCAACGACAGCGGATACGCTTGAACACAGGCCGTCAACACCGTCGGTCAGATTCACGGCATTTACCATGCCTGCGATAAAGACCACTGCGATGAAGTAATAGAAGATTCCAAGCTCCACCTCAATGTCGAAATAGGGTATTTCAAGCGCGGTATCGATAAATCCGCACGCGCTCATCGCCCAAAGGTAAATGGCCGCCACGAGGAATTGAAGGACGAGCTTCTGCCAAGGCAGAAAGCCTTCGTTTTGCTTTTTTATCAGCTTGGTATAGTCGTCAAAAAATCCTATCAAACCGTTGAAGAATGCAAGACCGAACGTCAGCCAAGCACCCACAAGCTCGCCGGCGCGTCCCATGTAAGCATAAACAGCCGTAATGACGCCGAGACCGACAGCCGCCGAAATTATAAATCCGAGGCCGCCCATAATGGGTGTTCCCTCTTTTCCTTTATGCCAGCGAGGACCGATATCGTTTATTTTCTGCCCGATCTTGTGACTTTTGAGCACGGGAATCAGCTTGCGCAGAATGAGCCACGTCAACAGAAAAACTCCGAGTATCAAAGGAAAAAACTCGATCATCATCCGTTCTTTCATAGCGTTATTCCTTATCTTTGAAGTAATTTTTTAAGCTCTTCCGCAATTCTCTCAGCGGCTATCATTCTGCTCGCCTTGAGTATCACGGTATCGCCGGGCGCAAGAAGCTCGGCAAGTGCCTTCGCAGGCGATGCGGCATCGCTTCTGTCCTTGAATCTCAGGACCTTAGCCTCGCCTGCCTTTGAAGCAAATCCATCCGCAATTCTTTCCGCCCTTTCACCGAAGCTTACGAGGAAATCCGTTCCGGCATCGGCAAACGTAACACCAACATTATAATGAAGCTCCGGAGAATTAATGCCAAGCTCAAGCATATCGCCGAGAACGGCGACCTTTTTGCCGCTTCTGTGAGAAGCGACGGTTGAAAGCACCGCGGCGGCGGCTCTCATGGACTCGGGACTTGCATTATAGCAATCACTGATTATTTTAACACCGGCAACATCCGTCATCTGCTGGCGGAAGCCGACCGTTCTGTAAGCCGCAAGTCCGCGCCTTATGCGTTCATCGTCAAGTCCGAGTATACAACCGACCGCAACGCCTGCAAGTGCGGCGGCAACGTTATGCTTGCCGATGGTGGGAATATCGAGGTCGTATATCATTCGTCCGCGGCAGGATGCATCAAATGTCATGCCCGCCTCGTCCGATCTGATGTTATATGCGTGGTAGTCCGCGCTGAGGGAATCCGTTGAGAAATAGCGTACGCGCGGATCCTTCTTCCATTCCTTGGCAAGCAACGGCTCGTTGCCGCAAAGAAGAAGATAACCGTCTTCGGCAAGCGAGGACTTGATCTCAAGCTTAGCCTTTGCAATATTCTCTCTCGAGCCGAGAAGCTCCATGTGCGCCGTGCCGATAGTGGTAATAACACCGATCTCGGGCTTCGCGATATCGGAAAGCAGCTTTATTTCGCCCGGTCCGGTCATTCCCATTTCAAGAACCGCAAAATCAGCATCCGCGGGAAGGGTCAGAAGCGACATCGGGAGTCCTATAACGCTGTTGAAGTTGCCCTCTGTCTTCCAGACCTTGCCTGCGGTGGAAAGCACCGAGGCGATGAATTCCTTCGTGGTGGTCTTGCCGACGCTTCCCGTGACGCCTATTCGCTTGGCGCGGCAATTCTCAGAATACTCATATCCGAGCCTGCCGAGAGCCTTAACGGTATCCTCAACGAGAATGATGGGCAGATCTCCCGTGTTTTCCGGGATCCAACTGCATATTGCGCACACGGCTCCTGCGGCGGCAACCTTGGAGAGGAAAATGTGGCCGTCCACTCTCTCGCCGACTATCGCAATAAAGAGCGCGCCCGGCTCCGCCTCGCGAGAATCCGTGCATACGGATGTAACCTGCGCAGAGCCCTCGCCCCTCAATG
>JBJDZD010000013.1:0-3870 GCA_051867815.1 Eubacteriales bacterium
CATATCGAGATGGGTATCGTTGGGGACAAAATAAGCATCCTTAACGAAAAGCTCAACTACGGGATGTCTGCCGTCGCGGATGTCAATCATCTGCTTGTCGTTTATGACGGGACAAACATAATTATTCTTGGCGGCAACCGACGCAAGGGAGCAATAAACGTCCAGCTTTGCAAGTTGAGCCGCGGTTGCCTGGATTCTGGGTGCTGCCGCCGCTACAACGGCTCTGACCTGCGAAAAGAGATCGTATTCAAGTGCCGCAACGCGGTCGCCTGCACCGAGAACGGTCGCCTCGATCTTCTTTAACTCTTCGGTTATATAGCGCTCTCCGTTTGCGAGAGTCTGCTTTCTTATGTAATGGGGCGGCACCTGATCCATGAAGGACTTGGAAACCTCAATATAATAGCCGAAAACGCGATTATTACCGATTTTTAGTGTCTTAATGCCCGTTTTCTCTCGTTCCTGCTCTGCAATCTTCTCAAGCCATTCCTGGCCTCCGTCGAGGACTTCATGCAGTTCGTCGACATCTTTATTGTACCCTTTTGCGATTATTCCGCCCTCGCGGACGGAAAACGGGGGATCATACACGATTGCTTTGCCTATCAGATCGGTAATATCCTCAAGCGCATCAAGTTGATTTTTGAGCGAAACAAGTTCGTTTCCCGTACAACAAGCGAGTATTTCCTTGATCTTCGGCACTACCGAAAGGGTTGAGCAAATGGCGCGAAGATCCCGAGCATTTGCGCTTCCGAAAACGACCCTTGCCACAAGGCGTTCAAGATCGAGGACCGAATCCATGAGGTCGGAGATGTCCTCTCGGAGCATGTAATTATCAAAAAGTTCGGTAACGGCATTCTGCCTGCGAAGTATCTCCGAAACACTCAATAGGGGATGTTCAATCCAACGTTTGAGCATTCGCGCTCCGGCGGCACTCTTTGTCTTGTCAAGGACCCAAAGAAGCGAGCCTTTCTTCTCCTTTGATCGCATCGTTTCGGTAAGCTCAAGGTTGCGACGGGTGGAATAATCAATCTGCATGAACTTGCCGGTATCATAGATATTAAGATCCTTGATATATGACATATCCGAGCGCTGCGTTTCGGCAATATAGGAAACAAGCGCACCGAGAGCGTAGATCAACTCGCGGCGGCTGAAGTCTTCGTCTCTGAGAATGCCCGAGAACTGTGCTTTTGCCGCTTCGGTCGCCGATTTCGGCTCAAAGAAATGAGCGCACCTGTCCTCCACCATAGCTCCGAGTCCGCTCCTGATATATTCGGAGAGGACGGGATAAGTGGAGAGGGTAACATTGACCAAAACCTCGCTTGGAGAATAGGTGGCAAGCTCATTTCGGATTTCAGCCGTGCAGTCCTTGCCGGTGAAATCCGTAGCATATATCTGACCTGTTGAAATATCCGCAAAACAAAGCCCTGCGCCGTTGTCGCTGATGTAAAGCGAGGAGAGGAAGTTGTTCGTTCCTTCGGTGAGCATCGTAGGCTCGATTACCGTACCGGGGGTGATTATGCGAATGACATCACGCTTGACCAGTCCCTTTGCCGTTGCAGGATCTTCGACCTGCTCGCAAATGGCAACCTTGTAGCCCTTGTCGATAAGCTTTGCAATATAACCCTCCGCGCTGTGATAGGGAACGCCGCACATCGGTGCACGCTCCGCTTCGCCGCAATCGCGACCCGTCAGCGTAAGCTCAAGCTCACGCGAGGCTGTGAGGGCATCGTCAAAGAACATCTCGTAGAAGTCTCCGAGACGGTAAAACAAAAGGTAGCCCTCATATTGATTCTTAATATCAAAATATTGCTGCATCATCGGAGTCATAATGCAACACCTCTCTGTTCTGAAAAAGTTTTAATCAGTGACAGCCACCGCAAGTGGAGCAATCGTGAGTGCAAGCGGAGGGGTCCTCGCCCGTGATCTGCTGCATCATAATGTTGTTGATCTGTGTGAGAAGCTCGCGAACCTGATCCTGCTTTTCGCTGAACTCAACGAAGGTCTTGCTCGCGGTGATTTCGCCATAGAGACCGCTGAGTCGCTTCTGGATATTTTCAACGATAAAAGCATTAGGTGCGGACTTGGTGTTCTCCTCCGCGAGAAGCTGTTGTTGAACGCTGTACTCGCGAATTTTGTCCTGAAGTGCGGTATCCGCCGTATACGCTGCCACAGCTGCCTCATACGCCTTCATGAGGTCGCTTTCTTTAACTTCCTTGCCGATCTGTGCGGCAAGCTTGAGAATCTGATCTTTTTCCATAGTTTATTTACCTTCCTTAATTAAAATCTTATTATACTTCTTCACCGTAAAGGGCGAAAGCATGAGTTTCGGTCACCACAACGTTGACAAAATCACCCTCGCGAGCCGTCTCTGAGGCGAATAGAATTATCTTGTTGCCTTCCGTCCTGCCTTCAAGCATCGAAGGATTGTTTTTGCTTGCGCCTTGGCAAAGAACGCGATAGGTCTTTCCGAGACAAGCGGTATTAAGCTCGTCCGCAATTTCAGTTTGAAGGTCGAGCAGACGGCGCATTCTGTCAGATTTGACATCCTCCGGGATGACGTTCGTCATCTTAGCGGCAGGTGTGCCGTTTCTCGGAGAAAAAATGAAAGAATAGACCATGTCGTAACGAACCTTAGACAGGACTTCAAGAGTCTTTTCAAAATCCTCGTCCGTTTCGCCGGGGAACGCAACAATAATATCCGTCGAAAGCGTTACATCGGGTAGCTTTTCCTTGATGTATGCAACGATTTGGAGGTACTTTTCCGCCGTATATCCGCGGTTCATTGCCTTGAGAACGGCTGTTGATCCGGACTGCAGGGGCAGGTGGAACTGCCGTGCGATATGAGGACTGGATGCCATAACATCTACGAGTTTTTTCGTCGCATCCTTCGGATGGCTGGTCATAAAATGGAGCTTGTAGTCGCCTTCTATCGTGGCGAGACGTTCAAGAAGATCTGCAAAATCGCAGTTGAAATCGCATCCTCTGCCATAAGAATTCACGTTCTGACCGAGGAGAGTGATATCCTTATACCCTGCCTCAACAAGCTCGCGTACTTCAGCCTCAATAGCCTCGGGGCGGCGGCTGCGCTCACGGCCGCGTACGTAGGGAACGATACAATACGAGCAAAAATTATTGCACCCGTACATGATGCTGACCCATGCTCGGTAATTGCTTTCTCGAACGACCGGAATGTCCTCAACGATGGGGGGCATCGACTCGGGAATGATGAACGTCCTCTTTGCGCCCGTGAGTCGGCGATAAAGAAGCTCCGGAAACATATATAGATCTGATGTGCCGAAGGTAAAATCAACGTATGGGTATTTATGCTTGATATCATCGGCACGATGCTCCTGCGAGGGCATACAACCGCAAACGGCAATAACAAGCGATTCCTTTTCTTCCTTGCAATGCTTGTACTGACCGATAAGGGAGAGTGCCTTCTTCTCGGCGTGTTCACGGATCGCGCAGGTATTCACTACGATAAGATCGGCTTCGCCCGGGGTGCCTGTCAAAGTATAGCCCATATCGACAGCCATGCCGGCAAGACGCTCGCTGTCCGCCTCATTTTGCTGACAGCCGAAGGTCTGCACATAGCATTTCAATTGCCGTCCGTCAACAAGAGCTTTGACCAATTCAGCATACATATTTCTGTTGTCGGGCAAAGGTTTATATATGAATCTTTGATTTGATTTCGTCATAACAATACTACTCGATTATATTTAATATTATATCATCTTATTATACTACAAAATCAAGATAAAGTCAAGTAAAATTTAATGACAAAAGAAAAAAGGAACAGCTCATGCCGTTCCTTTTTTGACCTATTCTTTGAAAACCGAATAAAGTATAGAGTTTAGTAACTCAAGAATTGAA
>JBJDZD010000014.1:0-2480 GCA_051867815.1 Eubacteriales bacterium
GTGCGGAGGTGTCTTATATTGTTTCGGGTAAGCTTAAACGATCTTCTCTTTAACCTTGGAAGCCTTGCCTACTCTGTCACGCAGATAGTAGAGCTTTGCACGTCTGACAACACCGGAACGAATGACTTCGACCTTAACAACGTTTGGAGAATGAATGGGGAAGGTCTTCTCAACACCAACAGAGTAAGAAACGCGTCTTACAGTGAAGGTCTCGGAAATTCCGCCGCCGTGCTTTGCGATGACAACGCCCTCGAAAAGCTGGATTCTCTCACGTGCTCCCTCTTTAATGCGGTTGTGAATACGAACCGTATCTCCGACATTAACAACGGGGAGTTCAGACTTAAGATGCTCCTTGGTAATAGCTGCAATGTAATCCATTACCTGTTCCTCCTTTTTATAGAAGTAGTTTTGAGCGTTCATACCGAGCATGCAGAGGACCGCCCTATTGTTTGTGCGCACAGCACCGATATATTATAGCACAAGTTGAAATAAAATGCAATAGTTTTAGGAAATTTTCTCAAAGTTTTTTGCATTTTTCAAGAAAACCGTGAATTTACAGCCGCCCCCGGGCAGATTTTCCGCCTTTACGGTGCCTCCCGACATATCGACGATGCGTTTGACGAGGGAGAGACCGAGTCCATTGCCCTCCTGCTTATGTGAGGTGTCCTCCTGATAGAATTTTTCAAAAATATGCTTCTGCGCCGCGTCGGATATGCCCGGTCCGCGATCCTCGACCGTGAATATCACTTCCCCGGCCTTCTCCGTAAGCCTGAGCACAACAAGCTCACCCTGGGGACTGAATTTTACCGCATTTCCGATGAGATTATTCCAAACGTGCAAGAGCATGGCGCGGTCGCCCGTGTAAGTAATCTCGTCAAGCTCGATATCGAATTCGATCTCCTTTTGTGTCCACTTGGATTCGAGAAGCATGATGGAAGAGCGTATCTGCTCGTCAAGGCGGAAGGTATCTTCATTCAGTTCAACGGTTCCGCTTTCGAGCTTTGAAATGATAAGAACGTTGCCGACAAGCTCGGATAGGCGGCGCGTGTTGAAAAGTATCTTTTCCGTGTAGCGCTCGCGCTCCTCGTCGGTGGATTCGGGATTCTGAAGGAGAGTGGCGTAGCCCTCGATTGCGCTGAGGGGCGTTTTTATCTCGTGGGAAACGTTGGAAACGAAGTCTGACTGAAGCATTTCCGTACTTCCGAGGTCCTCGGTCATGGAATTAAAGCTGCTGTTCATCTCGCGGATCTCCCTTATCTTGCTGTTTTTATCAAGTCGGATGGAAAAGTCACCGCCCGATACCTTTTTCATTGATTCGGAGAGCGTGGCAATTGGCTTAAGGAAGAAGGAGTTGATGAGAACGGCAAGTCCCACGGCGATACATACGGAGCAGATGGTGAAGAAAGCGAAGGGTGAATTATTGAGGTCAACGTCAAGCGCCCACGAAAGCAGTCTTGCAATGCCAACCGCGGCAATGACCTCGCCTATGGTAAAAATAGCAAGGTAAAAATTCAGATTCAGTATCTTCGAGAGCAGTTTTCTCATGACTTGACCACCTTGTAGCCGACGCCGCGCATGGTCACGATCTTAAAATCCTTGCAATCACGGAATCTGTCGCGAAGGCGGCCGATGTGGACGTCAACGGTATGGGTATCGGTTCCGGAATCGTAGCCCCAGATATCGTCCATGAGCTGTTGGCGAGTAAAGATCTTGCCCGGGAAGGACGCCATTTTGAAAAGGAGCATAAACTCCTTCTGAGGCAGTATCATTCGCTCGCCACCGTAAGTTACAGTCAGCGAATCACATTCCATGGTGGTCTCGCCGATGTTAAGGCGGCGTTCACTGATGAGCTGAGCACGGCGCAAAAGCGCACCGACACGGAGTATCATTTCGTTAACGTTAATGGGCTTGACCATATAGTCGTCCGTACCGGACATATAGCCGAGTTGCATTGCATCAAACGCTTCCTTTGCCGTTATCATGAGGACGGGGGTATGGTTTTCCGAGTCGCGAAGCGCGCGGACAAGCTCGTAGCCGTCCATGACGGGCATCATTATATCGGAAATTATCAAATCGAAATAACCGGCATCTATTTCAGCAAGAGCCTCCGCGCCGTTTGAAACGCCGACTACGCTGTATCCGTTCTTGGCAAGGACGTGCGAAAAAAGCTGACGAAGCTCTCGATCATCTTCTGCAATAAGGATGCGAAACATGGAAAATCCTCCTAAAATCAGCGCGATGCGCCGTATATCATCACGGCTCGGCCGTGTATCTATCGCTTTTAACCCACCGTTTGCGCGTTAAGTGCGCCAATAAAATAAAGTTATTGCTACGCGCAAACATTGATTGTTGCTTTGCAACAATCAGGTGGGTACAAGTATACAGCATCGGTAGCAAAAGGTCCACATCCCCGGTGGGGATGATTCCTGCGTACCCGGTGGGACTTGTAACCCACCGTTTGCGCGTTAAGTGCGGCAGTA
>JBJDZD010000014.1:2580-20387 GCA_051867815.1 Eubacteriales bacterium
CTACGCGCAAACATTGATTGTTGCTTTGCAACAATCAGGTGGGTACAAGTATACAACATCGGTAGCAAAAAGTCCACATCCCCGGTGGGGATGATCCCTGCGTACCCGGTGGGACTTGTAACCCACCGTTTGCGCGTTAAGTGCGGCAGTAAAATATAATTATTGCTACGCGCAAACATTGATTGTTGCTTTGCAACAATCAGGTGGGTACAAGTATACAACATCGGTAGCAAAAAGTCCACATCCCCGGTGGGGATGATCCCTGCGTACCCGGTGGGACTTGTAACCCACCGTTTGCGCGTTAGGTGCGGCAGTAAAATATAGTTATTGCTACGCGCAAACATTGATTGTTGCTTTGCAACAATCAGGTGGGTACAAGTATACAGCATCGGTAGCAAAAAGTCCACATCCCCGGTGGGGATGTGGACTTTTTGGTGCCGGTGGTGGGACTTGAACCCACACGATATTGCTACCAACGGATTTTGAGTCCGTCGCGTCTGCCGATTCCGCCACACCGGCGTGCCAGATTATTATAGCACAAAAGCGGATGAAAATCAATAGTTTTTGCAAAAATTTTCTACCGTTCGGCAAATCCGGAGATTTTCTTATTTTCTTTGACCTATTTTCAACCATCGGCATATCCTCTTAAAGAAAACAACTAAGGAGGTCTTTTTATGGAAAGAAGCTCAAACACGCCTGCTCCCATGACCGGACGGGGATATCTTGTGGTATCCGTTCGTACCGGCTCCGGTGCAATACCGCTTGAGGGAGCACTTGTCACACTGCGCGGCGAAGAAACAACGGAGGGCGATGCCATAGCATCCTTCATCTCCGATCAAAGCGGAAACACCCCGCGCATAACTCTCCCGGCTCCTCCGCGCTCGGCATCCGAATCGCCCGGCAGTTTGAAACCGTACGCAAGCTACAGCGCGGATGTGTCTCTTGACGGCTATTACACAAATCTCTATACCAACATACCGGTTTTTGACGGAATAACCTCCGTTCAAACTGCTTATCTCATCCCTCTCCCCGAATCCGGCGGAGTGGACAGCGACGAGGTATTTACCTTCGATGCTCGGACGGGGGAGGCGCTGAGAGGAGGTACGGATGAATAACTCCGCTGTTCTGCCCGTAATTCCCGAATACATTACGGTACATCTCGGCCGCCCGACCGAAGCGGCGAGAAACGTGACGCTTCCCTTCCTTGACTACGTTGCAAACGTTGCTTCAAGCGAGATCTATCCCACTTGGCCGGAAAATGCGCTAAGAGCGAACATCTACGCGCAGGTGTCCTTTGCTCTCAACCGTATATACACCGAATTTTACCGTTCGCGCGGATATGATTTCGATATCACCAATTCCACGTCAATAGATCAGGCCTTCGTTGAAGGTCGCGATATATTTTCAAACATCCGAGAGTTGGCAAGCGAGCTTTTTGACAGCTACGTCACGCGCGGCGACAGCGTTGAGCCTTATTTCACTCAGTACTGCGACGGCGAACGCGTCAACTGCAACGGCCTGAAGCAATGGGGGACGGTACCCCTTGCCGAACAGGGCATGACTCCTCTGGAGATACTGCAATATTATTACGGCAACGATATCGGAATCCGCACCAACGTTCCGACAGAGGCGGTCGGCCCCTCTGCGCCCGAAGTACCGCTTTCGCTCGGTTCGGTCAACAATGATGTCCGGACAGTACAGATTCGGCTCAACCGCATATCGAACAACTACCCGGCGATACCGAAAATCATACGCACGGACGGCATTTTCGGTAACGACACCGAGGCGGCGGTCAGAGCTTTTCAGCAGATAGCGGAGATTGACGTTGACGGCGTTGTCGGCAAGGCCACATGGTACGCCATTCTCTTCTATTACAACGCCGTTAAGCGTCTGAACGAGCTTGACTCCGAGGGAATTGCACTTAGCGAGGTCACGCAACAGTATCCCGGCGTTTTGCAGTTGGGTTCAACCGGAAATGCAGTTGAAAATTTGCAATTCTATATCAACTACGTGGCGAATTTCTATCCCTCAATACCGCGAGTGGAGCGCGACGGCGTTTTCGGCCCGGCTACGGAGAACGCCGTTCGGCAGGTACAGGCGACCTTCGGGCTTGCCGAGGACGGAATCGTCGGCCCCGTAACCTGGCAGGCGCTTTACAATGCCTACCTCGGCATCATTGATACCATTCCGCTTGAATACACCGAGGCATCGGGCGTGCCCTTCCCCGGCGTTGTGCTTCGTGTTGGAAGCGAGGGCGAGGACGTTTTGCTTTTGCAAAAATATCTCAACAGAATCGCCGAGGATTATCCGGAGATACCAAGCGTCAGCGTAACGGGATATTTCGGTGAGCAGACCGAGGCGGCCGTGCTTGCTTTTCAAAGATATTTCGGAACGAGTGCGCAAAGCGGTATCGTTGATGCCGTGACGTGGGATGCCATAGTCAATATTTTTGATGATGTCACGGGCGCGGACAGCGTGCGCGAGGGGCAGTATCCCGGATTTCCCGTAAATTAGGAGGCACAATGGCAACGAATCCAAGAACGGAAGCCTATGCACGCAGAAATCTGCAAAAATATCTGCGTCAGTTGGCTTATTTTGATAAAAACATTCCTCTCGTGCCGATAGACGGCAACCCGGGCAGCGTAACGACCGATGCCATTCGCGCATTTCAGGCGCGAATCGGCTTACCCGTGACCGGGGTCGCCGACCGCGAGACCTGGGATGCGCTTTACGAGGATTATCTCATTTCGCTTGAAAACGAATCGGCACCATCCGGTTTTTCACCTTTTCCGAACAAACCGAGCGGATATACGATCAAGCTCGGCGACAAGGGCTTCCTCGTTTCGGCTATACAGTATATGCTTGAGGAAATATCGGTCTTTTTCCCGATAAAGCCGGTTGAAGTTACGGGGGTTTATGACGATCAGACGCAGGACGCCGTCAGCGAGGTGCAGGCAAGGTACCTCCTTCCCGTGACGGGCGAGGTCAACAAGCTGACCTGGAATGCGCTCGTTCGTCTTTATGAGTCCACCTACCTTTATCAATGAATAAAGGGCCGCCCTTTTGATGTAAAATATAACTAAAGCAAAAACGAAAAAGGGCGGTCGGTCATGAATAACAAATTTACTCAAACGGCTCAGAGCACGCTCGCCGAAGCAATGGCGTTTGCGCGCGAGCTTGGGCACACTTATATAGGCTCGGAGCATCTTTTGCTCGGTATTCTAACTGCGGGGGAGTCCTCGGCGGCGCGGTTTTTAACGGCAAGAGGGGTCGACGTCGACCGCTTGCGTGAGGTCATCTGCCGCATTGCAGGTACTTCCCTGCCCGTTCCTCTCCTGCCCTCCGACATGACACCGAAAACGAAGAAGATCATTGAAGGCTCGGGCACACTCTCGCAAAAATACGGTCAGAGCTACATCGGAACGGAGCATCTGCTCCTGTCCCTGCTCGAAGAACGCGATTGTGCCGCCGTTAAGATCCTTGAATCGCTCGGCATCCGCACCGGGGATATAAGGCAGGACATTGCGGAATTTTTGGAGGGACTTTCCGATCTTGCTCCGGTGCTTCACGAGGAAAAGGAACACGGCAATCTTTCCAAAAATGCGCCCACTCTGATGAAGTACGGGCGCGATCTTACTGCGCTTGCGGGGGCAGGCAAGATCGACCCCATCATAGGACGGGACGACGAGAGCGAGCGCGTGATACAAATTCTTTGCAGACGCACAAAGAACAATCCCTGCCTGATAGGCGAGCCGGGTGTCGGAAAGACCGCAGTCGTTGAGGGCCTTGCACAGAGGATCGCGGACGGCGACGTTCCCGATCTGCTTTCGGGCAAGCGGATAATCACGCTTGACATTCCCGGCATGATTGCCGGAGCAAAGTACCGCGGAGAATTTGAGGAACGCATGAAGGCGGTCATTGAGGAGGCACGCAATAACCGCGAAGCCGTGATTTTCATTGACGAGATACACACCATCGTCGGCGCCGGAGCGGCTGAAGGTGCAGTTGATGCCGCAAACATCTTAAAGCCCGCGCTTGCGAGAGGCGAGCTTCAGGTCATCGGCGCGACGACACTTTCGGAGTACCGCAAGAACATCGAGAAAGATGCGGCACTTGAACGCAGATTTCAACCCATAGAGGTCGGCGAACCGAGCGAGGAAGCCGCTGAGGAGATACTGCTCGGTCTGCGCGACAAATATGAGGCGCACCACGGCATCCGCATCACGGATGCCGCGATAAAGGCGGCGGTGCGGCTTTCCGCACGATATATCAACGACAGATTCCTACCCGACAAGGCAATAGACTTGATCGACGAATCCGCAAGCGGAAAGCGCATTGCCGCGCACAATTCTCCAAGTGAGCTGCGCGAAATGGAACGCAAGCTCAAATCCGTGATTCACGAAAAGGACGAAGCGATCTCAAATCAGCAATTTGAGCGTGCCGCGGCACTCAGGGATGAGGAAGCGGCGCTTCGTGAGCAATTCTCCGAGCTTCAAAAGTCGATAGATGCGCAGAACGGCACGCATAACGATGCACAGCTGACCGCAGACGACATTGCCCGAACACTCACAAAGCAAACGGGCATACCGGTTGCCGACTTGACCGCGGACGAGAGCGAAAGGTTATCGGGGCTGTACGATAAGCTATGCGAACGTGTTATAGGTCAACAAAAGGCCTGCGAGACGGTGGCGTCGGCAATCATACGCGGCAGAACCGGACTTGACAGGCGTGGCGGCCCCATCGGGTCCTTCATTTTTCTCGGACAGAGCGGTGTGGGAAAAACCGAGCTATGCCGCGTGCTTTGCGAGGTAATGTTCGGTTCGCAAAAATTCCTCGTGCGATTCGATATGTCGGAATACATGGAGAAGCACAGCGTTTCAAGGCTGATCGGCTCTCCGCCCGGCTATATCGGTTACGGCGAGGGCGGTCAGCTTACCGAGCAGGTGCGCCGCCGTCCTTATTCGCTCATACTTTTCGATGAAATCGAAAAGGCGCATCCGGACATCTTCAACATTCTCTTACAGATATTGGAGGACGGCGTTCTGACCGATTCGCAGGGCAGGCGAGTAGATTTCAAAAACACTCTCATCATCATGACCTCAAACATCGGGGCGCAGTACAATCGGACGGCGAGTCTCGGTTTTTCCAGCGACGGCAACGAGAGCCGCAGCGCAGAGGATCGCGTTCTCCGCGCCCTGCGTGAGGCTTTCAAGCCGGAGTTTTTGGATAGGATAGACGAGTGCGTATACTTTCCTCCACTCTCCGACGAAAGCATACGTAAAATATGCCGCCGACAACTATCCGAGCTTGCCGAGCGCGCGCGCGAGCAGGGTCTTCGCCTTAAGTTTGACGAGAGCGCGGTCGTGCTCATTTGCGACGGCGAGAAGTCTCGCGGAGGCGCGCGCCACCTGCGTCGCAGAATAGCAAAGCTGTGCGAACGCCCGCTTTCGGAAATGATACTGAACGGGAAGGCGGTAAGGGGAACGTCGATCTTAATTCGCACCGACGAGGCAGGCGATGAATTGGCATTTGAGATTGAATAAAAAATAATCCCTATATTTTATGTTATTTGCAATTTTCTATTGACAAACTTGCTCTACCGTGTTATAATTTTTGTATTAATCCAAAAAAACACGCAAAAAGGAGATTGTCATGAAACAAACCAACGAATATCTTGCAAGTGTTATGGCTGACGTCGAACAGCGCAATCCCGGCGAAGCCGTATTCCATCAGGCAGTAAAAGAGGTGCTTTCCACACTCGCCCCCGCGCTTGAGGCTCATCCCGAATATATTGATGCAGAAATCGTTCGCCGCATCGTTGAACCCGAGAGAATGGTCATGTTCCGCGTTCCGTGGGTCGACGACAACGGTAAAGTTCAGGTAAACCGCGGCTTCCGTTGCCAGTACAACTCCGCTATCGGCCCCTACAAGGGCGGTATCAGACTTGACCCCAGCGTAAACGCATCCGTTATCAAGTTCCTCGGCTTTGAGCAGATCTTCAAGAACTCTCTGACCGGTCTGCCCATGGGTGGCGCGAAGGGCGGTTCAGACTTCAACCCCAAGGGCAAGTCCGACGCAGAAGTCATGCGCTTCTGCCAGTCCTTCATGAACGAGCTGTTCCGTCACATCGGTCCCGACACCGACGTTCCCGCAGGTGATAAGGGTACCGGTGCGCGAGAGATCGGCTATATGTTCGGTCAATACAAGAAGCTGACCAACGAGTGGACCGGCGTGCTTACCGGCAAGGCTCTCTTCTCCGGCGGATCTCTCGCAAGAACCGAGGCGACAGGCTACGGCCTTTGCTATTTTGTAAACGAAATGCTCGCTTCCAAGGGTACCTCCTTCGAGGGCAAGACCGTTGTTATTTCCGGTTCGGGTAACGTTGCCGTCTATGCGGCGCAAAAGGCTACCGCTCTCGGTGCCAAGGTCGTTGCAATGAGCGACCGCAAGGGCTTCATTTACGACTCTAACGGCGTTGACCTCGATCTCATAATGGATATCAAGTTCAACCGTCGCGGCAATATTTCCGAGTACGTTGAGGCTCACACCGATGCAAAGTACTGCGACGGACCTCACGGTATCTGGACTGTCAAGTGCGATCTCGCACTTCCCTGCGCTACCGAGAACGAGCTTAACGGCGAGGACGCAAAGACCCTCGTTGCAAACGGTTGTATCCTCGTTGCGGAAGGTGCAAACATGCCCTCCACTCCCGAGGCAATCGAGGTATTCAAGGCAAACGGTCTGCTTTATGCGCCCGGCAAGGCTTCCAACGCCGGCGGCGTTGCAACCAGCGGACTTGAGATGTGCCAGAACTCCATGCGTCTTTCCTGGAGCTTTGAGGAGGTTGACGAGAAGCTTCACGGCATCATGGTCAACATCTACAATGCGGCTTCCCGGACTGCCGAGAAATACGGCAAGCCCGGCGACCTCGTGCTCGGCGCGAATATAGCAGGCTTCGAGAAGGTTGCAAACGCAATGCTCTGGCAGGGCATTTGCTGAAAGACTTATAAATATTATAAGCCCGACCGCGCGGTCGGGCTTATTATTATGTTTTGGAATAGATACAACAATTCGGAACTTTTGCAATCGCTCGCGCAATGTCCTCGTCGTAGACAAAGAGCGAATAATCCCAATCCTCCGGTGAATTGTCAAGAAGATGGAATACCTTGTCATAGATATCCGATTTTTTATCATCCGGAGCGTCTTTGGAAAACTCAATCACATACGCGCTGCTCCAAAAATCCTCCGTGACCTTTTTGCGTACGAGCCATACCTTTTCTATATACTCTTCGCCAACACGTTTGATGTAATCGATGTTGTACGCGGCGATATTTTCGGGCAGAACATCCTCGGCGCATAGTGTATCGTTTGCGTCGAGTGTACTCCATCCGGCTGTATCTATTTCTTTCTGGTAAAGACCGATACAGCGCTCGCGATATTCCTCCAGCCTGTCGGCAAGTCCCGTCTCGCAACAGTAATTACCTATCAATTCAAGGCCCCGCTCCGTGTAATTCGTGCTGTTTTCCACCGCTTCATAGATATCGTCGATGCCGCGATCGTCATAACGATTAAGGCGAATGCATCCGCGAATAAATTTTGCGTTTATAACGATACCGCCCGTATGCTTTTCGATGATTTCTTCGCTGAAGCGAATTGCTTCGTCAAACTTATTCAATTGGATGAGAGCTTCAAGAACAAATCTTGCTTCTTCAATGTCGCAGGGCTTGCCGCGTTTTTCCCAATCTTCAACCAAAGCCAAAGGCTCAAGATAATTCTTTTTGCGGTATTCCCCGTAATTCTCGGCTAACGCCTCAGAAAGTTTGGCATCATAAGCACGAACTCCCTTTAGAGCCTCCTCGCGATAAGCTCCTTCGGATTCGGGATCGGTAAGGCAGTAATCCGTTGCGCCTATCGTTTCAAGGCGAGTGCGCAAGATGGGGTGTGATGCGGAACGCGGCTGAATCTCCTTTTTCGTCAATTCCTTCCAAAACGCCTCGCGCTCGTGCATTTGCGCAAGGAAAGTATTCGCAATCGACTCTTTGAGATCCGGCATGATCGATTCGCCGCTGTAAACATGCCGTTCCATATAGTAGTCGAGCTTGTCATCGAATTTACCGTAGCAGTACAATTTGAACAATGCGTTTGCGGCAACGGTCTTGTCGCCGTATTCCGCCATTGCCCTGTCCGCAAGTTGTTCGATCACCACGGACGCAAGTAAACGGTAGATATCGGTTTCGTACCATAAAATCACACCGCAAAATGATAAAAAGGGTATTGAGGTTGCCTTGCTTTCTCCCATCAGGAATTCGGCAAATGCGTAGACTTTATTCACGCTTGTATCCGTGTTCATAATATGCGCCATTTCATGCAAAAACGAGACATACAGCTCTTCCTCGCCCATAATGATCGGCATGGCGGGATCTATGCGGATGGAAATAACGTTTCCGATCTTTGCAACACCTATATTTCCCTCGGAGTCAAAGGCAATGCGTACCTTTCCTTCGACTCCGACCTGTTGAGCTGCTTTTTCAACAAGTGAATGAAGCAAGGGATAGTCCTCACGATTCGTGTAATCCGCAAAGATTTTCTTCTTCGTGCCTAACGGAACGTTGATCACGGTCAAAGTCAACATACAGATGGCAGGTATCAAGAAAATGATGCTATATGGCAGTAACGATACGGAAAGAGACAGAAACGCGCATATTATAACCATTACGGCAAAGTATACTGCAATAAGCGCGTGCATGAGCCTGAGCTTTCTTCTCGCCTTCAGACAGTCCGAACGAATATTTTCGGCACGGGACAATATGTAGTCCTGCTGCTTTCTGACGTCGTTGGCTGTTGTGATCTTTTTGACATAGATATTGCGTGCGATAAGGTCGGCTATATAACATACGACCGTTATGATGAAGCAAATCACAAATGCCGCAAGTAGAGGTTCTTGATATGCTTCCGGAATTGAGCCGCGAAAACCAATGCCAAATCCGACAATGACGGAAATAAGTAAAACGGAAAGCAGAAGGCGCGGTAAAATACTTTTGAGTGATTCTTTGGTCATTAATTCTTCTCCCAGGCGTTTTTATAGAAATCCGCTTTGTTTTTTGACGGCTTATAATCGGGGTCGGAGCAGGGCGGCAGGGTGGGGGCTTCGCCGTTTTTGCCGTAAAAGGGGGTAAGGGTGTCGTCCTCCCAGCGCACTCTGTCAGCCTCGCGGTGAAAATCGGGAATATCGTAGCGTTTACCGTCCTCAAGAATGCTTCGGTGCGCAAGAATCGCAACGGATGCCATGGTCGTAGCGAAATATTCGTCAAATTCGGGACGTTTGTTCTCGCGTATGCAGTTCAAGAACTCGCGGATAATGTAAAAATCTCCTCCTCCGTGGCCGGCTTTGCCTATCAGCTCACGATCCTCCCGGGGAAATTCCGGCATATAGAAATTCTTCTCCTCCTTACCCTCGGGGACATTCCAAGGGTCGTAGCGTAGCATGATCTTACCGCCCGTACCGCGTAGATTTTCAATCTGTCCGCGCTCGGTGCAGATGCGGTAGGAATTGCCGTGTGCGCCGAAGGCTGCACAGCCGGTTACGCGGAAAACGGAGCCGTCGTCGTTGAGCGTGGTGATGATTGCGGCGAGATCACGAGAGTAAAGCGGACAGATAAAGGCATCCTCGTAGGCCATAACAGGCATGGCGGCAACCTTTACGGGACGCTGACCCGTAATATACATCAATGGCGCGAGGGAATGGGTTATATAGTAGGTGCTTGGCAGACTGCTGCGCCAATGCGTCGGCGATGGGCGGAGCTTGACGATCTCAGCCACGTTATCTGGGTTGAGGGGGTGGTTATATTCTCCCTCGGCAAAGAGGACGTGGCCGAGGGTGCCCTCTCGGTAGACACGGCGCATTTCCTGATTGAATACCATAAAGGGATAGTTCTCCGCGAGCATAAAAAACGCACTGCTCTTCTCCGCTGCACGGACAATGCGAACACCCTCCGCCATCGTGCTGTTGCTCGTTGTCTCGCTGAGGACATGAATGCCGCGCTCAAGGCATCGAACGGCGTATTCCGCGTGCTCGTTGAAATAATTGCAGAGCATGACGGCGTCCATGGGATGTTCGATGAATTCATCGAAATCGCGATAGACGGCAAGCCCCTCTCCTGCGATTTTTTTAGCTTCTTCAATGCGGCGCTCGTCCTTCTCGCAGACTGCAACGATCTCTGCGCCTGCTGCGAGCATGCTTGAAAACAGCGAGCGGCCACGGCCGAGACCGAAAACTCCGAGTTTGATTTTTTCCATGAATTTTTCTCCTTTCCGGTACTTTCAAAATCATATCACAAAAGTGCGCTTTTGTCAAGATTTTCGGGGATAATCTGAAAAAATACATTAAATTCCGAAAAATCAACAATAATTTATCTTGAGTTTATTATCAGTTGCAGTAGAAGTATTATAATATTGCTGATTTTGATTTGGGGTGAATGACCATGAATATTCTGTTTTGCGGTGACTCCAATATTGCCGACGGAGTGCTTATCTGCACTTTGTCCCTGATGCGCCACACGAGCGAGCCGCTTCACGTTTATATACTGACCGCATCGGTCAATACCGAAAAGAAGAAATACACGGCGCTGGACCCGAGGTTTTCGGATTTTCTGGGCGACTTAATGCGGAAGAAAAACGAAAAAAGTTCTGCTCGGCTTTTTGACATTACTGAAAAATTCAATTCCATGCTACCCACTGCAAATCTTGAAACACGCTTTACGCCCTGCTGTATGCTCCGACTATACGCCGATCTGGTTGACGGACTGCCCGACCGTTTGCTGTACCTCGACAACGACATCGTCTGTCGAGGCGACCCCCATGAGCTTTGGCAAACGAATATGGACAAAACAGAGATCGCAGGCGTGCTTGATTATTACGGCAGTCATTTCTTCCGCAAGAACATTTTCCGCCGCGATTACCTCAATTCGGGCGTGCTTATGCTAAATATGCAAAAAATACGCGAGAGCGATCTGTTTGCCCGTTGCCGCCGGCTTTGCAGGGATAAGGAAATGTTCATGCCCGACCAATCCGCGCTGAATAAGTTGGCAGAGAAAGTAATACTTCCCCGTCGCTTCAACGAGCAAAGGATCGAAAAGCCCGACACCGTCCTGCGCCATTTTTCAACGACCTTCCGCTTCTTTCCGCGCTTTCGCACGGTCAGCGTGAAGCCGTGGAACATCAAGGGGATGCACGAAATACTGAAAGTGACCGAATATGATGGTCTGCTTGACGAATATTTACTGATTAAGGAGAATTACAAATGAAAGAAATACCGATATTCTTTTCCGTTGACGACGGCTATGCACCCTACCTTGCCGCCGCACTTACTTCCGCAATAGCGCACGCTTCCGAAAACCGCGTCTACCGTGCAATCGTTCTTCACGGCGAGCTGAGCGAGGAAAACCGCTCAAGGCTTTCGTCCCTTGCCACCGACAATTTCAAGATCGATTTTGCCGAGATGAAGGACGGTCTTGAGAGCATCACGGACCGCATGTCGAACCGTTTGCGCTGTGATTATTTCACTCTCACCATATACTACCGCCTTTTCATTCCGACAATGTTCCCGCAGTACGACAAGGCCGTTTACATTGACAGCGACGTCATACTCAACGCCGACATTGCAGAGCTTTTCGATACCCAGATCGGTGAATGCCTCATCGGCGCATGCCCCGACTATTCGATTCAGGAAGTGCCCCCCCTCGTTGACTACGTTGAAAATGCCGTGGGCGTTCCTCGCCTTGAATACATCAACTCCGGTGTGCTTGTAATGAATCTTTACGAGCTTCGCAAGTGCCGCCTCGACGAGCATTTCCTCGGCTTGCTTAATGATTACCATTTCGATTGTATCGCTCCCGATCAAGATTACCTGAATGCGATCTGCAACGGCAGAATATTCTATCTCGGCGAAGAATGGGATGCAATGCCCAACGACACCAAGCCGCCCCTCGCCGCACCGAAGCTCATTCATTACAATCTCTTCTCGAAGCCTTGGTGCTACGACGGAATTCAGTACGGTGAGCTGTTCTGGAAGCACGCCGAGAGAAGCGGCTTCATCGACGAAATTCGCGCGCACAAGGATGCATATTCCGATGAGCAGAAGCGTTCCGACAGCGAATGCATGGCTCTGCTGGTCACTCGCGGCGGCGAAATGCCGCATAAGGACGTCACATTCAAAAAGATGTATGAAAACGGAGTTAAGATAAGGCTATGAGCAATCCCGAAGAAAGGTTGGCGGTAATCGGGAACATCCGCGATGCCCTTGAAAGAAAGGATTATCACGCAAAGGTCGAGCCGGGTGACCCCAAACTTAGCGAGGCGGATGAAAGAAAGATCACTACGACGTATCTGAAAACCGGAAACACGTATCTTTTTCGCGCAAAAAAAGCCATTGCAACGCTGGCGGCGGATACGGCATCCGCACTCATAAACCGCGATACCGAGATCGTCGGCGCCGAGCTTTTGCCAAAGCTGAACGGCGGAGCGATAATCACAAGCAATCATTTTTCTCCCACGGAAAACACGGCGGTTCGCCATTTGGTGAAAAAGTGCCTGAACAAACGCCTGTGTATCGTAAGCCAGGTCTCCAATTTTGCCATGACGGGTGCCGTCGGATTTTTGATGAACTACGCAAATACGATTCCGCTTTCGGGTGACACTCATTATCTCACGCACGGTTTTCTGCGCGTGATATCGCGCCGTCTGAAAAAAGAAGTCGTCCTTATATATCCCGAGCAGGAAATGTGGTTCAATTACCGCAAGCCGCGTCCTCCGAAGCCCGGTGCTTACTATTTTGCGGCCAAAACGCGCGTGCCCGTTATCTCCTGCTTTACCGAAATAGTTGACCTGCCCGAAAAAGAAAATGAATCGTTTTACAAAACGAAATTCCGTATTCACGTACTGGGTGTGCTGACGCCCGACCCCGAGGATACGGTCAGCAACAATACCAAAAAGCTCTGCCGCGCCGATTTCGAGTTGAAAAAAGCAGCGTACGAGCGAATTTACAACAAACCCCTGACTTACGATTTCTCACCGGATGATATTGCAGGATGGATACCGAATGAAAATAATACAGCTGTATGAATCATTTGATGACGATTTTTACGACGACGGCAGGGAGCGCAAGCTGCCCGAAGACTACAAATACGTCCGCAATTCGTTCCCGGCAAAAATCGTTTCCGCGCTGTGCTACGGTGCGGCGCTGTTGGTCGGAGCAATTTATTGCAAGCTCTTCCTCCACATTAAATTCGAGGGTACAAAGAAACTTCGCCGCCACAAGGGTGCCTTCTTCCTCTACGGCAACCACACTCAACCGTTCGGTGACGTCGTAATACCTGCGCTCGCCTGCTTTCCGAAGCGAATATACTCGATAGCGGGCCTTGCAAATTTCGATCTGCCCGTTATCGGCAAGGCTCTTCCCTACCTCGGCGCGTTGCCCACGGACGGCACTCTGCGCGGAGCAAAGGAGCTTACAAAATCGGTCAGAACGAGAATCGAGCAGAGGCATCCAGTGGTAATCTATCCCGAAGCACACGTTTGGCCTTATTACACAAAGATTCGGCCGTTCGGAGAGGCATCGTTCACTTTTCCCGTGCGGCTGGGGGTTCCGGTGTTTTCAATGACCTCGACCTACCGCAAGCGCAAGCATGGCAACAAGCCGCGGCTTGTCCTGGTGATCGACGGGCCTTTCTACCCCGACGGCAATCTGCGAGAAGCACCCGGCAAGCTCCGGGACGAGGTCTTTGAAAGCATGCAAAAGGCCACGCAAACTTGCGACTGCGAATATATAACTTACGTAAAAAAGAACTAAAGCCTTATCTAACGAACAGATAAGGCTTTATATTTTGAATTTCAGAATTTTCCCCGAACTTCAAGGTCAAGGCTTTCAAGAAGCGCATCCCTTCTCTTTTTCCAAGCCGGAGCGTGCAGAATTCCGCGCGGATCGGTTGTTTGAGGACATACGGCAACGGACAGCTTACAAAGCGCCGGTTCTTCATCGCCGTCACACTCGCGAAGGCGCGCCAGAACCTTCAGTCCGCCCTCTCTTTCAAGGTCACGGAGAAAGGCAAGTTCGCGAATGTCGGCGATATCGCCGATGCCGTCCGCAATAATTCTTGCGGAAAAGACAAGGCAGGGCAGTTCTTCGACAAATGTCAGTTTGAAGTTGAAGCCGCGCAATGCGGAAAGGCGACGATACATAAGCGCAACCGTCGGCAACGCCATGGCTACGAAAGCGGAGTTTTTCTCCGAACGCGAGAAATGATGAATCGGGAAGTCATCGTTCGGCACTTCTCGGTCTATCTCGGTAAGACAACCGCAAAAGTCCGCGACCTTTACGATAAACTCCTCATACATGCGGTAAGACGAACGTCGCGGCACCTTGTAGGGGTCAAGCTCATACGCCTCTGCAAGTGCTTGCAGGATATTCCGGGCAGTCTCCTCGGAATCGAAGTCCGCATCCTTAAGTCCGATAACGGCAGCTGAAAATTCTGGGTGACCGAAATAATTGCATATCACGCAGTCGGTATCACGGTAAACGGAAAAGTTATTGAACTCGGAAAACAACCGCCCGACGTCCCCTCTGCGGCACGGAAAATCCTCGCTTGAATGAACGCGGCAAGCAAACGGCGACTTATCGCTACCGCAGTAAAGCAAAAAGTCGTTTGTAAAGCGATGCGAAAGCCCACGCGCACGACGCGGTACGGCAACCGCCAAATGCTTGAATATCGCCACATTCCCGCCCTCCGTTCATTATTTGTAATTATTCTATCATAAAAACGCGGATATGTCAACTGTATAATGATACATATTCGGGAATGGCGTTGATATAGGTGTATGTTGAATGGCTTGAGGGATGTTTTCCGAATAGGCAGCAGAAATCCTTAAAAAATCAAAAAATTGATGCAAATTGAAACTTGATATTTCAATTTGCTGATTTGACAAAGCAACCTTTTTATGATATAATAGGTGTACAAACTTTTGTACACCTATTTTGATATAATAATTATGTAGGGCAAAAGCGTGAAAACCAAAAGGGAGATTACATATGCTCACTGAGAAAGCCATTGCTATTTGTCTGTTGGAAATAATGAAGGAATACTCTTCTGAAAGTCACATTTTATCCATGGGGGATATCCGGAAAAAAATGAATGCCATTTATGGCCTTAACCCCGACCGTCGAACGATTTACGGTGCCTTTGATACCTTGACGGAGTTGGGGTATGATATTTCACTTTATAAGGATAACGGAAAGGGATATTATTTAATTGACCGCTTACTGGAACCGTCTGAGGCGCATTTGCTTTCAGATGCCATTTGCACATTTCCATTCATTTCAGAACGGCAAACTTCGGAATTGATGAAGAAAATCCAATTTCTTGTCAGTGTGCATGACCGAAAACAGATCAAAAACCTGACGGTGATGAAACCCGAGCAGAAGACGATCAATAAAAATGTGTTTTATAACATAGAAATGCTGGACGAGGCTATTAACCGAAAGGTAAAAGTGAAATTCGATTATTATGATTACGGTGCAGATAAACAATTGCACAAGCGCAGAGAGAAAAAGTACACCGTCAATCCTTACGGTATGGTGTACAGCAATGAGCATTACTATCTAATTTGTATTATGGCAAAGCAAGAGCATTTGTCTATGTATCGCATTGACCGAATCCAAAATATCGAAATTACCGATTATCAATTGGACGAACGGGAGGCGAACTTTGAACCGAAAAGTGCGGTGAAAACTTCAGTTTATGCATATACAGGTGAGATTGCCACAGTGGAAATGTTGCTTGATTTGTCCATGCTGAATGATGTCATTGATAAATTCGGTACAAAAATTCTCATTACCGAACAGAGCGACGGCAGACTTAAAGTGAGCGTAAAAGCATCGCTTCGCGGTATGAAATATTGGGCATTGCAGTATATGGAATATGTGGAGATCATATCTCCGCAGTCCTTGCGTGATGATATTGAAAAAGCAATACAGGTGAATTGCTATTCGAAAGCGTAAAAAGATGATTGAGCGATGATTAAAAAAATGGATATCCGGGAGCGTTTTATGATAGATAGCGATAAATCCTTGTTCGGGATTCCTGGGGAATTGCATGATACACCAAAGAAAATTTTATTTGTGACACGCGGAATTGATGTCTTAGATATTACTGTTTTCGAGGAACTCGGAATTGTTTTCCAAACAAGTCTTATCAGAACAAACGGAAAAAAGCTGACGCAACGTCAGTATCAAAAACGTGTCTATCAGCCTAATGTCGGGGAAACCTTAAAACAAGAGATTTTTGCCGTAACCCCCGATATGATCGTATTGTGCGGAACCTGGCGACCATTCCACTATCACATTAAAGGCTACAACGGAGAAATCTATTGTATGGCATATCCATCAAAAAACATGTCATGTTCGCAAATTCTTGAGGATTTGAAAAAAGAAATGGGGCTGTCGGAAAGTGTTTGAAAAATATCCATTCATGTATAATAACAAGACAAAAAGTGAACGTTTTAAGAATTGGGGTAAAAAACGATGAAATCAAATATTTCAATAAAGGAAAAGGAAAGGGAACTTTTTTCCAAGTGGAAATCGGAGCAACAGTATCCTTCATTCATCTCTGACGGGGTTTTTGACGAAGAATGTTATAATCGGCAAGATATAAAAATATTGTTTGTTTTGAAAGAGGCAAACTGGGAAAACGGAACTGTAGACTTATGCAAATATCTGCTCTCAGAAGAAAGCTCCGGATATTGGAAAACTTGGAACAACATTGCAAGATGGACAAAAGCCATATTGGATGGCGGAGATTATCCTGAATACATCAGCTGTGCTGATAAAACCTTTTGGCTAAAGAAAATAGCATTTTTGAATTTGAAAAAGAAAGGTGGCACTTCCAAGGCAAAAGACAAAGAAATCCAAGAGTATGCGACTCGCGACAAAAAGTTTCTTTTACAACAGATTGAGTTGTATTATCCGGACATCATTATTTGTTGTGGCAGAGGAGAAGGTAAAAATGCGGATATTTTGCATGATACAGTATTACCAAAAGAAAATGTCAGTGAGTGGAAACAACCTTGTTTGCGATACAATTATTTTATTTATTCGCCATCTTGTAACAAAGAAATTCCCGTTGTATCTTTTTGCCATCCTCAAATGTGGGGAGGTCATGTGAGATTTAAGAAAAGATATGACGAAATGAAGTTTATAGGTGCTTTTTTGAAGACAACATATCTGAAAAAAACAATTAAAAAAATGGAGAAATAAAGATGGCAGCAGAAAAAATTTTGAAAGACAAACGCGGAAGAAAAATCGGAGTAATAAAATATGATCAGGGGAAACAAGTTCTCTATAATGCATTAAACCGAAAACTGGGAACTTATGACCCAAAAAGCAACACAACCAAAGACGGTGTCGGACATATTATCGGAAAGGTAATTTGCTTGAAAGTTTGTTTGAAAATTAATACCGTCAACATGTGTTGTTTAATATCCATACTGTATACTTTTGAGTAAGCTAAAACGCCGTGTCAGACTTTGCTCTGTCATGGCGTTTCAGGTTACTTATATTTAATTCAAATGTTAAATTTTCAGCAATAAGCTATTGCCCGAGTGAATTTTTCGAAATTCTGCTTATTTTGGAAGAATCCTCTATGTAAAGCAAAAATCCGAACCCATCACCGATTGGTATAGGGTTCGGATTTTTACTGTTTGGTGCGGGTAAAAGGACTTGAACCTTCACGAAGTTGCCCCCACTAGAACCTGAATCT
>JBJDZD010000015.1:0-20369 GCA_051867815.1 Eubacteriales bacterium
GGAAGCCGCGGCCGTTGGCGTCGCCCTCGATCATGATCTCGATGAAGGCCTTGTTGACCATATCCATCTCAGCCTTGCAATCGCCGTAGGTGAAGTCCTGCTCCTTGCCGCCGACGATGGCAGGCTTGTCCATCATATCGGGGGGACATACCCAGTCAAGGGTGATGTTCGAGAAAGGAGCCTGAGTTCCCCAACGGGAGGGAGTGTTTACGCCGTAAATGAAGGACTCGATGCACTTCTTGACCTGATCGTAAGTGAGGTTATCGGTCTTTACGAAGGGGGCAAGATAAGTATCGAAGGAGGAGAACGCCTGCGCGCCTGCCCACTCGTTCTGCATGATGCCGAGGAAGTTGACCATCTGGTTGCAAAGCGTTGCAAGATGCTTTGCCGGTGCGGAGGAGATCTTGCCGGTGATGCCGCCCAGACCCTCTTCGATCAGCTGACGGAGCGACCATCCTGCGCAGTAGCCGGTGAGCATTGAGAGGTCGTGCAGATGGAGATCCGCATTCTGATGCGCCTGCGCGATCTCGTCGTCGTAGATCTCGGAGAGCCAATAGTTTGCGGTGATCGCGCCGGAGTTGGAGAGGATAAGTCCGCCGACTGAATAGGTAACGGTGGAATTTTCCTTAACTCGCCAGTCCGTGCTCTTAACGTAGGAGTCAACGAGAGCCTTATAGTCAAGGATGGTGGACTTCATGTTGCGGAGCTTTTCGCGCTGACGGCGATAGAGGATGTAAGCCTTCGCCACATCCTCGTAGCCTGCCTGGGCGAGGACGGCCTCAACGCTGTCCTGAATGTCTTCGACCGCGATCTTGTCTTCCTTGATCTTCGGCTCGAAGTGTGATGTGACACGAATTGCGATCAGGTCGATCACATCGGGATTGTATTTCTTGTCGCAGGCCTCGAATGCCAGCGTTATCGCCTTGCTTATCTTGGTAATGTCGAAGTCGACGGTCTTGCCGTTTCTTTTAACTACTTGGTACATCTTGTGTTTTTCCTTTCAAAAATATCTATATATTGTGGTTTGGGGGTCAGCAGGGAATATTATACTACATATTGTGGTTTTTGTCAACCCCTAAAAACAATATATTGTGCCGATTCTGCAAAATCAGCACAATATATAGTAAATTCTTCTGATTTTTGGTTACTTTCACCAATAAACCTCAGTCCACTCCCCTTATCTCGACCAAACCGACCGCCGGTCTTACGATATCGGCGAAAGTTTCAATTTCACGGCGTTCGAATCCGTGCAGACCGCCGTAGAGAACGGCGCCGGAATCGACGAAGTTTTGCAGATAGTAGGCCTTTGCGCCCGTTATGAATTCGGCAATGCCGTGCATGGCTCTCTCGTCGTGGAATTCGCGGACGAGGGTGGTGCGCAGCTCGTAATCAATGCCTGAGAGCATGATGAAGGAAAGCGAGGCGCGTATCAGCTCGACGTCGAAATTATGTATGCCGACCGTTTGCGAATAGCGTTCGGGGGAGTTTTTGATATCCATTGCCACCTTGTCGACAAGCCCCTCGGAGATCACGTCGGCAAGAAGCTGGGGGTGGGTGCCGTTGGTGTCAAGCTTGATCTTATAATCGCCGATATCGCGGATGCGACCGAGGAAATCCTTCAGGTCGGGTTGAAGCAACGGCTCGCCGCCGCTTATGGCAATGCCGTCGAGGATGCCCTTGCGCCGCCGCAGATGATTGAGGACCTCCTCCTCGCTGTAGCCCTCGGTCGCGCGCGGAGAGAGGACGAGGGGGGAGTTGTGGCAGAAGGGGCAACGCAGGTCACAGCCGCCGGTAAATACGGTGCAGGCAACGCGGCCGGGGTAATCAAGCAACGTAGTTTTGTTAAATCCCTGAATGTTCATTTCTATTCCTCTTAATTATACGGCGCAATGAATGCGCGCGCTTTGTAGAATGCTCTGCCGTCAAAAACGAACTCCGTCGGAACAGCCGAGGACTGTGTGAAGGTGTAGAGCGTGAATCTGTCCGTGTCGTGCGCTGCGTAAACGCCGGTGGCAACCGTGAGCACCGCCGTTCCGTCCGGGAACGAGCATATGCACTTGACGCTTGATCTGCTTATCTGCGACGAGCCGGGATAGGTGTCGATGAGCTTGCCCGTTGAGCGGTCGAACATCTTGACGAAGCTGCCGCCGACCCACAAAAGGTTATCGTCCCCCGATACTGCGGAGAGGTCGTGCCCACCCTTCATCTGCGAGGAGCCGTAAGCGGAGACCTTCGTGAGTGTCGGAGCTTTGGGCGTGCCGCCGATCTCGTAGGCGACTATCTCGTTGTTTCCCATCGCCCAAAGCAGCTCGCGCGTCTCGTCCCAAAGCAGGGCGTGCGCGCTTGTCAGCTTGGCATAAGCATATTTATTGGTTTCGGCGTTGTATAGCCGAATATAGCCCTTTTCAATATCCGAGCCGCCGGAGCAGGCAACCGCTATGTAGCCGCCGGAGATGTACTCAATGGTGTGGGGTGAGGCGCTTCCGAGCGTTGTCTGCCAGAGCCGCCTGCCCTCGGGGTAGGATGCGACCGCAGCATAGCCGGACGAGGACGTGAAGCAAATAACGTACGTTCCCCACTCCGCGCTGTATCTCAGGCGCGCTTCGTCAACACGATTGCCGTAGCCTGCCAGGCTAAAGCCTTTATCCATAGTCGGGATGAACTCGTATTTCATCTCCGGAGTGCCGGATGCGATATCGTAGACCGCTATGGAAGCGTTTTTCTGGTCGGCGAGTGCGATGGGCTTCGTGCCGAAATCGGTAAGCTCGGGCAGGCTGACGCGTTCAAACTCGATGGAGCGCGCCTCGTCAAGCTCTATATCCGCGCATTCGCCGTTCGGAAAGAGCAATTCAAGGAACACGCGCGCCGCGCGGACGGTCAAGCCGCCGCCACCGCAGAGAATCACGTTCTCGCCGCTCATTCCGACGGCGTAGATGTCCTTCGCCGTGTATTGTTCGGGAGTCTGCGCGGTCTTGCCGATGAGAATTGCCCTGCCATCTGCGGTCTTGGCGGTTTTCAGCTTCTTGCCCGTGTGCGCACGGACGGCGTCGCAGATGAGCTTTGAGGCGTATACTTCGTCGTTATCCGCAGCTTCGGGCGTGACGACGGTGTATTCCGAAATGGGAATACCGCCGAGGGTTGGCTCGGGGAATGTGGCATCGGTGGTTTCGTCGGCCACTTGTGTTGTGTCGGACGGTGTCGAGGTCGTGCCCGAGGGTCCGGTCTCCGTTCCGCCGCCCGTGCAGGATGAGAGAAGAAGCGCGGACAGCAATAGTACGGTTATCAGTCTGTAAGTTTTCATAAAACTCTCCAAGCATCAAGATATCTCCCTATCATTTTACCCTTTTACGGCGCAAAAGTCAAGAGATTGTCGACAAAATATCCGCAACCGACATATTTTTTACATTTTCCACTTGCCGACGGCGCGTAAAAGTGTTATAATATCTAAAAACACATTTGGAGGTTTGTCATGATTCATGAGACCATCGCCCTCTGGGACAAGTACCCGGAGGCAACCCTTACCGCATACTGCATCACAAGCTGCCCCGAGCTGAAGCTGGAGCCTCGCCGTGCGGTCGTCGTTTGCCCCGGCGGCGGTTACCATTTTCTTTCCGCCCGTGAGGCTGAGCCGATAGTTTTCAAATTTCTCTCCGCAGGCTTTAACGTTTTCCTGCTTCGCTACACCGTTGAGCCGTACGCCAAGGACTACGCTCCCCTCATTCAGGCGGGAATGGCGATAAAGTACGTCCGCGAGAACGCCGAAAAGTACAACACCGACCCAGACCACGTTTTCATCAACGGCTTTTCCGCCGGCGGTCACCTTGCCGCAAGTGCGGGAACGCTTTGGAACTCAAAGCCCGTCCGCGAGGCGCTGGGAATCGAAGCCGGCTTAGTTCCCGAGGGCATCAATCGCCCCACGGGCACAATTCTTTCCTACCCCGTTATCACCGGCGGCGACAAGGCTCACAAGGGATCCATCCGCAACGTCTCCGGCCACAAGGAGCTGACCGACGCGGACGTTTCCGAGTGGTCGCTGGAACTTCACGTTGACGAGAACACCTCGCCTGCCTTCATCTGGCACACCTTCACGGACAAGGTAGTTCCGGTTGAAAACTCCCTTCTCTACGCATCCGCGCTTGCCGCGCACAAGGTCCCCTTTGAGCTTCACGTCTACCCCGAAGGACCGCACGGCCTTTCGCTTTGCAATGAATTTACGTATTCGAAGAACCCCGAAATGCTGGTGCCCTACGCCGAGGATTGGATTAATCTTGCGATAAAGTGGGCGCAGACCCTCAACTGATGAAGGAAATCAGGCATCCGCGCCTTGCTTTTTGGCTGACGCTCATCCCGGCGGCCCTTGCGGCGGCACTTGCGGTCTACCACCTTGCCGTCACGGCGCTGACGGTTGCAGACCCCCGATTTCTCCCCATGCTCGGCGGCTTCACCGGCTCGATATACTTAATATTTGACTTTTTCATGATGTCGCTTCCGACGGCGCTTTTACTGCTTGCGGCGCTTCTTATGAACCTGTTTTGGTCGAGACGCCTGTCAAAAGCGTGGAATTTATCCGCCATAGCGGCAATAGGCGTCGTATTGCTTGCCGGGCTTGCGCTGATACTCGGATTATATTCGACCGCGCTCTCCGTGGTGCTTAACCTTGCGGCGCGAGCCACAGCACAATCGCTGACCGCCGTCACACTCGTTTTCAGCTTGGCGAAAAAGAAATAAAGACTTCACAAAACAAATGCCGCAGAGATCTGCGGCATTTTTCATTTATGTTTATTCCTCAATAAGCTCAATATCCGCGCCGACTGCCTTGAGCTTGCCGACGATATCGACATATCCGCGCTCGATCTTCTCAACGCCCGATATCTTCGTTTCGCCCTCGGCGGCAAGACCTGCAATGATGAGTGCCGCGCCTGCGCGAAGGTCAACTGCCTCAACCTCCGCTCCGTGGAGGCGGATGGCGCCGTTTATGGTGGCACGGTTGTCGTCAATTATTATGTCTGCGCCCATTTTTATCAGCTCATCAACGTATCTGAAGCGGTTTTCCCAAACGCTTTCCGTAACGGTCGATTCGCCGCCGGCAATCGAAAGCAGCGCGCTGAATTGCGGATGCATGTCGGTCGGGAAGCCGGGATAGAAATACGTTTTTACGTTTGCGGGACCGGGGCGTGTGTCGGAAATAACCGTGATAACGTCCTCCGCTACCTCGATCTGAACGCCCATCTCGCGTAGCTTCGCCGTAACGGTCTCCATGTGCTTTGGAATTACGCCTCTGATGCTCACGCTTCCACCTGCCGCCGCGGTCGCCGCCATATACGTACCGGCTTCGATCATATCGGGCAGTATGGTGTAGTTACAGCCATGCAGACTGCTGACGCCGTGAATTTTTATGACCGACGTGCCTGCGCCGCTTATGCGCGCGCCGCACATGTTAAGGAAGTTCGCAAGGTCAACTACATGCGGCTCGCGAGCCGCATTTTCAATGGTCGTTCTGCCCGTTGCAAGCGTTGCCGCGAGCATTACGTTGATGGTCGCGCCGACGGAGGCAATGTCAAGATAGACCTGTGCGCCGTATAGTCCTCCGTTTCCGGCTTTAACATAGTTATATCGGTCGCCCGATTCAAATTTTGCGCCCAAAGCCGCAAAGCCCTTGATATGCTGGTCGATCGGCCGGGTGCCGAAATCGCAACCGCCGGAGGAGCCAACGCGCGCCTCACCGAATCTGCCCAGCTCTGCACCGAGGAGATAGGTGGAGCCTCTCAGCTTCGATACCATATCAACCGGCGAGGAGCCGTTTTTGAAGTTTTTCGTGTCAATGGCAACCGTATTTTCGTTCAAATACTCAACAGTCGCGCCCATGGATTCAAGTATATTAAGCGAAAGCGCAACGTCGCTGACCGCAGGCAGATTTTCGACGACACATCTGTCGCCAACCAGAATACTTGCAAAAATAATGGGAAGTGCGGCGTTCTTCATGCCGCTTATATTAATATTGCCGTGAAGCGTTCTGCCGCCGCGAACAATTATCTTCTTCATTCATCCAAAACCTTTCGGGTTGTAGTCATACATATTAATTATATCATATAATCACGAAAAAAGGAAGTAATTCTATAAAAATTAACAATTTTATTTATCCCCGAGGATGTATGCCACCGCCAGATCGACTACCATGCCGTAGCTTTTGGTGCCGGGAGTGCCCTGAATGGTCAAATATGAGTTGTTCACGGTCTGGGTCACGTCTGCGGCAATGTTTTCGCGGTATTTTTCAAAGAACTCGCTATAGGCCGCCATTTCCGTCCGCGCGGTCGCATCAAGCTTGGCACGAACCTTTGCATAAGCGTCACGATCCGCCGAATACAGCGCGTTTGCCACGTATTCGTAAAGGTTCAGGTATCCGCTGTAGCGAATATAGTCGTCATCGGATGCCGCGCAGACCAAAAACGCGACGAAATTTGCCTCGTTTTCCCGCGCGATACCGCGCTGATGCGCCATTTCATGCGCCGCGGTATATGGGAGCGTGTAATCCGGGAAGTTGGTGTTGATGTTCGCCTCACCTGTGAAATAGGTGTAAACTCCGGAAATATGGGTATAGGTCCACGGCTCGCTGAGCATGACGGGCTTTACTCGCGACGGAAATTGTGAGATGAAGCCATACTCGTCCGAAACCTTGGAGTATGCATCAAGCAGCTTTTTACTCATTTTCTCGTAGCCGTAGGGCATGACGGTGGAGCCTGCCTCGTCCGCGGCAAGCTTGTCGGTGTATTTATTGATCTGTTCAACGAGATATTCCGCCGTCAGGCGCAATTCTTCCGCGCTTACGTCCTTGCGCTCCAGATCGAGAAGCTCGTCGACGCTGCTCGTATGATATCCCGCGCCGAAGCCGAGGGCAAAGGTCGAAAAGAACAGCGATGCGACGGATATTATTATCAGCGTAAACTGACCCACGCGCTTCCAGCTTTGCGTGTAATGCTTATTTGCGTAGACTACGATCGCCACGACGAGCACGGGCGAGAAGATGAGCAACGCCTCCGCAAGCGAGCAAGGGAGCAAATTCGTGAGCGTTGCCAGCGCAGCGCGGATAAAGGCACCCGGATAACGGTTATAAAAATTTGCAAAGCCCTCGCTTATATTGTAGATCAGCATAATTATCAGCGAAAAGGCGGCAATTCCGAAAAACACCCATGCAAATACGGGTAAGCCGAGCAGGGTGCGGCTTTTTCTCTTTTCTTCAACCATTACGGTTTCTGTGTTATCGTTCATTTTTACTCCAAATCAGCTTTTCGCAAAGATCGGCAAAATCGTCGGGGAGCGGTGCGCTCACCGTTATCGTCCTGCCGTCATCGGGATGTGCAAAGGTCATGCGCGCGGCGTGTAGCGCATGGCGGTCAATAAGCTCACTGCGCTCGCCGTAAAGGAAATCGCCCACCAAGGGGCAGCCGATATACTTCATGTGAACGCGGATCTGATGCGTTCTGCCCGTCAGAGGCCGCAGTACCACCAAGGAATACGCGCCGTCGGGTGAACTTGTAACGGTATTGTATTCCGTGCGCGCCTGCCTGCCCTCGGCAGAGACCGTGCGCATGAGTATCCCCTCCTCCGCACGGGCAATGGGTGCGTCGATCAAACCGTACCTTGGTTCGGGAACACCGCAAACGACGGCGATATACGTCTTTTTTATCTCGCCGTTTTTCATGGCGGTGAAAAGTCTGCCTGCCGCAAGGCGGTCGTTTGCCGTCAGCACGATTCCGCTGGTGTCGCCGTCGAGGCGGTTGACCGGACGAAAAACAAACGGCTCGCCCTTGAAGTGTGCAAGATACGCCAGAGCATTTGCAAGGGTATCGTCGTGATGCCCGTGGGAGGGATGCGTGGGCATGTGGGGAGGCTTGTTGCAAACGGTTACGTGCTTATCTCGGTAAATTATCTTTATGGGAAGCTTGCGCGGAACGATGACCTCGGAGCTGTCCTCTTCTCTGTCCTCAACGGCAAGCTCGATAATATCTCCCGCTTTGAGAACACGGCGCACCGTGGCGTGCTCTCCGTTGACGAGTATGCCGCCCTCGCGGAATTTCATTGCCTTTATCGTCCTCGATGACATTTTTTCCCGTCCCTTAAGGAGGGTAAGCAGGGTGATGCCGTCCTCCTCGGGCAGAACTATCCTTTTCATGCTGTGCCTTTCCGATAATATTCTTTCCTTTTATATTATATTATATCAATGATATCTGCATTTTACCAAAATGTAAACAATAATACGAAGCCCCGATCGCGAGATCGGGGCTGAAACCGTTGATTTTGAGGTTATTTTGCGCTGAGAAGGCTATCGAGGAGCTTGGGAAGCTGAGTCTTTGTGATGAGCTTCTTGAGCGTGCTCGCTTTGGATGAAACGCTGTTTATGCCGTCCCTTACCATATCACGGGGGATCTGGTGTATGGAAGAGAGGGACTTGGTGTAAAGCACTCCGGGGTCGATCTTTATGTTCTCATAGATCATATCGAGCATTCTCCAGGACTCGGGGTCGTCGAGGTATCTGCCCTTGAGCGCAAGCTCATAGTAAGCGGGAACGACGAGCTTATAGCTTTCGAGAGCAAGTGCTTCGAGAACCGCGCCGCACATCTGGAGCATTTCATCATCCTTTGCGTGGTAGGAGGCTATGCCGTACGAGGTGAACTGGTCGTGCAGGAAGGTATAGTGCTTCTTCTGCTCCTCGTCGTACTTCGGAACGGGAATTACGCCGTATTCGTCCGACATGGACGTGAACTGCTCGGTCTCAACGGAGCAAAGGCGCATAGTGGTGGTGCCGACCAGACCGCTTGCGAAAAGATTGCCCATTGCGGTCTGCTTGCCGTCGTCGCCGGAGGACTTGTCGATCCACGCGTTTGAATTGTGGTACAGCTCTATGAGCTTATCAACGACTGTGCTGAGCTTTGCGGTGTCAAGGTCATACTCAAGCAAGTTGTCGGCGTCCTTCTTGACGATGGTTATGTCACAGCTCGACCAATAGGGGTCAACGTAGAGAACGGTGGAGCCGCAGAAGCCCACGCGGTCACCCTCGGTGACGGTGCCGGAGCCGTCGTTGTCCTTGTAAACGTCCTTGGAAAGCTGAATTTGATAGTCAAGGGTCCATTTGCCCTCGTCAACTACGTCGTAAAGATTTCTCTGACCGGCGTCCTCAAGGACTCTCTTATTGTAAAAGGTTACGAACATGTAGCGGAAAAGCGACATTGAGATCGCGCCCGTTGCGAGGAACTGGCGGTCGCCTATGGATGCGCTTTCGTTGAAGCCCTGTGACCAATAAACCGCGTCGAGGTCAAGGTACCTGCACTCTTTGAGGTCGCAGAGGATGCTCTCGCCCGTGTACATGATGGTGGAATACGAGCTGTTTGCGCTGATATCGAAACGGTGCTCACCGGTCTGTGCCGCATTTCTCAGCTCAGTTGAAACGGCGTATTGGTCGCCCGTCAGCTTTCTGCTTTCAAAGATTACGCCGAGAAGCTCCTGAACCTTTTCGTCGCGGCGATAAACGTTATCGTTGACGATGCTTCCGTTGATGTCATCAACACATATCTCGTCCGTGATGAAGTCGCTGTTACGGCTGAGGATCATCACCGTTGCCTGCTTGAAATTAAGGTCGTCGGGAAGGACCCGGCTCTTAAGCTCCGTTTCTTCAGGCTCTTGTTCGGTCACGGTAGTTGCACCTTGATCAGGGGCTGTGGTGGTTACGCCCGTTCCCGTTTCTGCGCATGCGACTGCCATGGGAAGGATCATGAGGATGCAAAGAATTAAAGCGAGTGTCTTTTTTGCCATGATTTTAGTTCCTTTCTATATGTGTATTGTAATGTATGGACTTAAGGAAGAACGGCGAGTTTTTTGTTTACCGAGGATACTTTGGCAAGGTAGACCTCGGAAAAGCCGGATGATCCTCCTACCGCCGCGCCTGCGGCGGAGTACGTTGCATCGGCAAGGCCGGGGTAATAGTCGGCGTAGAGCGTTTCAAAGCCAATGGCGGCTTTGCGCTCGAGAATGGCGGCGAGGGAGAGGCAGGAATTGTTGTCGCGCATGTAATCACGGATGGCAACGTCGCGGAAATAGTCGCGCAGCCATTCGCCGGAGGCGGCATTGAAGCCCGAAAGCCAGATTCCCGTCTGCTCAAGACGGGTATTGGTCACGGGCAGGCAAATAACGGGGCGTTGGTCAGAGACCGCGCCGAGCTTTTGCCCGGACGGCAGGGGGAGCAGCCCCCATTCGATCGGCTTGTCGTACAGCTTCGGGATATCACCGAGCGTTCCGAGATAAAAAGGTACTTTTCCGGAGATGAAAAGCTCCTCGGGCGAAGGAGAGCCTTCGGCGATAGTATTGAACCTGAAGCCCGAAAGCGTTTGAAGCAGGGAATCAATAGCGGTGTACTCGCTCTGTGTCAGCGCGAGGCTCGGGACACCGGCTGAATTCTTCGTAATATATTCTATGCCGAGCAGATGGGAAGATATCTCACCCATCAAACTCGCGCCGCCGACGGATGCAATATCCGCATGTGTTCCTTCTACGCTCTTTGCCGCCGTCAACAGAGTCTCGAAGCTCAAGGTGCCGTTAAGCCCTGCACGAAAAAGCGCGGCGGACAGCTCCTCACCGAGGAGGGTGCGGTTGAAATAAAGTGAATACAGATACTCCGGGACGTCCGTGCCGTCGCCGAGATCAAAATATCTCGCCGAGCCGACGTTTCCGGCAGTATTTCCCTCATTGGTATCATAAAAAGGAAGTGAGCGCATGTCCCTGAGCATTCCGCCGGCAAGGAATCTTCCGGCGCTTCTTGCAGGAACGGTGAACAGGTCTATGTAATACGATGAGCTGTCGCCCGACTTGATCGCCGCTGCAAGTTCCGCGTACAGATCGTCCGTACCGGTCGCTTTCTCATACGAACGGATATCAACCCCGTACTTTTCGTAAAGCATGGAGTTTCTTTCCATGAGCGCGGTGTACAGCACCGAATCCTCATCCGGGAACAAAACGTCCGCCGTTTCGGATACCGAAACGATAATGATGTCGAAATCGGAAATGTCGATATTCCCGACAAGGGCATCAAGACGGCTCTGCGCTTCCTCCTGCCTTCCCGTGGGGAAGGTAACGGAATCGGGCTTTTCCGTGGTTTCGGACGGCCGGGTACTCACCTCGTCGGTCGTCTCGTCGGAGGGATGCTCCGTCTGCTCCGGTGCCGTCGATTCGGGCGTAACGGTCGTGGCTTCCTCGCCATCGGTCGTCCCCCCACCGGTGTTGATTATTATCACACCGCAGGAGCAAAGGCATGTGCAAAGCATTGCGGCAACGAGCAAGAGCGATGCTGCCCCGACGAAGGACGAAAGCAGTTTTTTCACATTCATAACGTGATCAGTTGCGAGTGATGGTTACGATATATCCGCTGTAATTATTGCCGGAAATGGTGTAGGTCGAGGGATCGGCGGGAACGGGGATCTCGGTGGTTTCGCCGTCCGATGCCGGGACGAAATAAATTTCGTAGCTTACGCCGTCAACGTTCTCGAGGATTAGGTGGTTGGTGCCGTATCTGCAATTTGACTCAAGCGCCGCCAGATATTCCTCAAGGCAGAGATTATTAGTGCTCATATAGTATGCGTGCGGAACGCCTACGTAGCGGTAATGCCAACGGTCAGTCGTAACGCCGGTATAAACGTCCTTATCGGGCGCAAAGCGGCGCACGTAGCCGTACTTATAGGCATTTGCCTTCAACCATGAATACATCGCCGTCGTATCGGGATGCGAATCGTCAAGATTGTAATACTTACCGCCTATCCAGCCCTTCATATCGATTCCGAGAGCGGTATGATGCTCGCTGAAGCCGGGGAGCGCCGCAGTATCCGGGAAGTCGACGGCTATCTGCTGCTGCTCCTCGTAGGTGCGGTAGCCTGAGCCGAGAATGATCTTATTGAGACCGGTCTCCGAATACATGGCGTTGAGCATCGCGAAAATATTTCGGGTCGCCTCGGCTTCAAGCCGAATATTCGAGCCTTCGAAATAGTTGCAATGGTAATCGTTTGCAAAGTACTCGTCGTAGAGATTGAGCAAATTTGCCGTGGAGGACGGGAAGCGATACGCGTACTGGGCGTTGACCAGAATCAGCGAGCCGGTGTAGAGCCTGTCGTTATTAACGGTGATGGTGTTGGTCGCGGGAGGATCGGTCTCCGTGGTTTGGCCGCCCTCGGTGGTATTTTCATCCGTTGTGTTGTCGGTGTCGCCGGAGGAGCTGTTGTTTCCTGCCGAGGGTGAGCGAAGCTCGATCGCGTTGCCTGCCTTATCGGTAAGGCTCAGCTCGTTGATCGCCCAGAAAGCATCCTCATTTGCGGTCAGAAGAATTCTGACTGCGCTTGCAAGATAGCTTGCGGATGCGGTGCTGAAGGAGCTTTCGCCAATCGCATCGAACGTGCCTACGGTGACCCAACGGCCGTCAACCTTAAGCTGGACGTCGGCAGAGCGGATATAGTATTCCGGCTCGCTCGATACCAGGATAATGGTGGCAACGTCCGCAGGCGTTGCGAATTCACAGCTGAAATAAGAGCCTACGCTCTGCTTGGTAATGGAAAGCATATAGGTGGTACGGTCTCCGTCGTAGGCCTGGAGCATGCCGTGCTCGGGCAAAATGCCGGGATCCGAAGTGGCGTCGCCCGTTGTGGTTTCGCCTGCCTCCGTACCGCGAACAAGATCTGCGATAACAAAAGAGATCGCAACGATGAGTGCAAGCAGAAGTACTGCGAGAATTACAAAAAAGACAAATTTTCTCTGATTATGCTTTTTTCTGAGATTTTTGCGCGAAGAATACTGCTTTGGATAGGTGCGCGTTGTGGTTTTGGGATTATTGTTATTCATTGCGGTCTCCTTTCGAGGGTTGCATGTGTTTTGGCGTTATATTAAAATGAGAGAAGAGTTTCCCGGACTGCTCCCGAAAATTTTCATTTACCGTTTGCACGAGAACCTCTTCTCTCCCTATTATTTTAGTTGATTATTCAGCGTCTTTGATGGAGAAGTCCATTCTGCCCTTCTTGTCGAGGCCCATGTACTTGACCTTGACCTCGGAGCCGACATCGATACCTGCGTCGGTAACCTTGTTGATCCTCTTGCCGCATATCTTGGAAATGTGAACCATTCCGTCCTTGCCGGGAGCATACTCAACGAAACATCCGATATCCTCGTTGGGCTTGTCCTTGCTTGCAAGGATCTTGACTACCTTTGCGGAATAAACCGCACCGACCTCCGGCTCGAAGCAGATAGCATCGATGACGGCCTTGGCAGCATCGGCAGATGCGCGGTTGACTGCCGCGATGTAAACGGTGCCGTCGTCCTCAATGTCGATCTTGGCGCCGGTGTCGGCGGTGATCTTCTGGATAACGGTGCCGCCCTTGCCGATGACCTCGCGAATCTTATCGGGATCTATCTTGAGGCTCATCATCTTGGGTGCGTACGCGTTGACCTCTGCACGGGGTGCTTCGATTGCCTTGAGGATGACGTTGTCGATGATGTAATCGCGTCCTGCATGGGTGGACTCGAGAGCTTCCTTGATGATCTCGGGGGTAAGACCGTCGATCTTGAGGTCCATCTGGATGGAAGTGATACCCTTGTGAGTACCTGCCACCTTGAAGTCCATGTCGCCGTAGAAGTCCTCAACGCCCTGAATGTCGATCATGGTGTCCCAAGAGCCGTCCTCGTCGGTGATAAGACCGCAGGAGATACCTGCAACGGGAGCCTTGATCGGAACGCCGGCATCCATGAGTGCGAGAGTGGAGCCGCAAACGGAAGCCTGGGAGGTGGAGCCGTTGGATGAAACTACCTCGGAAACGAGGCGGATCGCATAGGGGAACTCCTCCTCGGAGGGAAGAACGGGAACGAGCGAACGCTCTGCAAGCGCGCCATGGCCGATCTCGCGGCGGCCGGGAGTACGGGAAGGCTTAGCCTCACCCGTGGAGAAGCCGGGCATATTGTAATGGTGCATATATCTCTTGGAGGTCTCGTTGTCGATACCGTCGAGCATCTGCGCCTCGGCAAGAGTGCCGAGAGTTGCAAAGGTGATGACCTGTGTCTGACCTCTGGTGAACATGCCGGAGCCGTGAACTCTGGGGAAGAGTCCGACTTCAGCCGCAAGGGGTCTGATCTCGTTCATTGCGCGGCCGTCAACGCGCTTCTTGTCAACGAGCAGCCAGCGGCGAACGACCTTCTTCTGCATCTTGTAGACAAGCTCGGGCATCTGAACGGGAAGATCGGGATATTCCTCGCCGAACTTCTCGAGTATCGCGTCGGTGATCGGGACCATTCTTGCATCGCGGACGTTCTTATCGTCGGTGTCAAGAGCGTTCATAAGATCTGCCTCGCAGAATGCGAAGATCTTATCGAACATATCGTGGTCAAGCTCGCCGGAGGGGTAGGTGAACTTGGGCTTGCCGATCTCGTCAACGATGGCGTCAACGAAATCGAGGAAGCGCTTGATCTCCTCATGCGCGAGCATGATGGCGTCGTACATAACGTCATCGGGAACCTCGTTTGCGCCTGCCTCGATCATAACGACCTTTTGGCGTGAAGCGGCAACGGTCAGCTCGAGATCGGAGACCTCTCTCTCCTTCTCTGTGGGGTTGATGACGAGCTTGCCGTCTACAAGACCGATGTGCAGGCCGCCGAGCGGGCCGTTCCACGGAATATCGGAAATGGACAGGGCGATCGAGGCGCCTATCATGGCAACGACCTCCGGCTCGCAGTCGGGATCAACCGACATAACGGTCAGAGTAAGTGCAACGTCATTGCGAAGATCCTTCGGGAAAAGGGGACGAACGGGGCGGTCGATAACGCGCGAAGTCAGAATTGCCTTTTCGCTGGGCTTACCCTCTCTCTTGAGGTAGCCGCCGGGGATCTTGCCGGCAGAATACATTCTTTCCTCTAAATCAACGGAAAGGGGAAGGAAGTCGATGCCCTCACGGGGCTTCTCGGATGCGGTCGCAGTGCAAAGAACGGCTGTTTCACCGTATCTTACAAGGCATGCGCCGTTTGCAAGGCCTGCCATCTTGCCGGTTTCAACGACAAGGGGACGGCCTGCGAGTGTGTAATTAAACACTTTGTGCTGGTCAAAGACCTTAGCGGAACTTTTGATCTCGTACATAATTTGTACCTCCGAATAAATTTATATTCATCCGCCGGTTTAGCACTTAACATCGCGCACAAGCTTTATGCCCAATGTTAACTGCTAATCCGAAGCGGAAGTGTTTTGTGTACGGGGATAATACTTAGGGGCAGTGGCGGCACATAAACCGTCTCTGCCCCGTCCGTATTACTTTCTGAGTCCGAGTCTTGCGATAATCGAACGGTAGCGCTCGATATCAACCTTGGTCAGATACTTGAGGAGATTCTTTCTGCGGCCGATCATCTTAAGGAGTCCGCGATTGCTGTGGTGGTCGTGGGGATTGTCCTTGAGATGCTCGGTGAGAGCGTTGATTCTGTGGGTAAGAATCGCAATCTGTACCTCGGGCGAGCCGGTATCACCTTCGCAGGTGGCATACTCGGCGATTATCGCCTGCTTTTCTTCTTTTGTCATGTCTTTCACCTCATGAAAAATAATTTTATGCGCTGACACAGCTATCGGTGGGTGAAATCCCTTATGGGCTTATATCCGAAAACCGAGCCGGCGTCATTCGTATAGAATTATACCACATAAATTCAAAAAAGTAAAGGGCTTTTTTACAAGTTTTAGATTCGTTCATAATTTTTTATCTTTCTTTATATATATAATTTCTATTATTTCGCCGTCGGCGGCCTCTGCAGAGCAAGTCCTACAAATCGCGGCTTCGGCTTTTGTCTATTTTGCCCAAAATAAGCAAAAGTCCTTGACAAGAGCCGTGCAATGTGATAAAATATAAAAAATACAACCTTAAGGAGGTTTACAATGAAATTATATGCAAGATTGATTGCAATGCTTTGCGCACTCGTAATGCTCGTTGCAGCTTTTGCGGCATGTGCCGAAACCGGCACCGGAAACACCACCACCGGAGGCGCTGAAACCGTCGACCCCGGCGAAACAGGCCCCGCGACTCACGACAAGGACGGCTATCTTCTTGATGACCTGCCCGAAAATCTCAACTACAAGCAGGAAACGGTAACCATTCTTTACTGGATCGACGCCGAGAGAGCCGAGTTTGATATCCTCGAGGAAGAGGCAGACGGCGACATGGTTAAGGACGCCATCTACAAGCGCAACATCACCACCGAGGACCGTCTCGGCGTCACCTTTGAATGGATCGGCCAGAAAGGTAACTCCGGCAACCGCGGCGCATTCACCAACTACGTAGGCAATGCACTCTCCGGCGGTACCTACTACGACATCATCGCTACATACTCCAGAACCGCAGGTATGCTTCTCGTTAACGGTTACATTCAGGACCTTAACAAGATCGAAAACAGCTACATCAACACCGATAAGCCCTGGTACCCCAAGACCATGCTCGATGCTTGCTCCATCCGCGATTCTCTGTATTTCGTATCCGGTGACATTTCCACCAACGTTCTTCACTTCATGTACGCTGTTTACTACAACCTCGACATGTTCAAGGACCTCCAGCTTGATGACCCGATCGCAAAGGTCGACAACAAGACCTGGACCCTCGACGAGATGATCAACCTCACCAAGGACATCTACGTTGACCTTGACCAGGACGGCTCCGAATCCGTCGGCGACCGTTACGGCTTCACCGCTACCTACTACCATCTTGACGCTCTTTACACCGGCTCCGGCCTCACTCTCGTTGAGCAGGACACCGATGACATACTTAAGATCTCCGACGACTTCTTCGGCACCACGACCGTGGACCTCGTTGACAAGCTCGGCGCTTGGTTCAAGACCGGCGACACCTACGTAAACCCCCAGGGCGGTAACAAGGGCGACTACGCCGCTCCCTTCGAGGACGGCAACGCTCTCTTCTGCCTGAACCGTGTTTACATGGCAGATAACGAGTACGACCAAGGCGCTCTCAGAAACGCAGACTTTGAGTACGGTATCCTTCCCGTTCCGCTTTACAATGAGGAGCAGGATAACTACATCACCGTCGTAGGTAACCCCTTCACTCTCTGGTGCGTAATGGAAAAAGCCAAGGATCCCTCCATGAGCACTGCCGTTATCGAGTGCTTCGGCTCCGAGGGCTACCGCAAGACCTCTCCCGCACTCTTCGAGAACAACATGAAGTACAGATACACTCCCGATGATGCGGGCAAGGGCGACTCCGCTCGTATGTTCGACATAATCCGTGAGACCATCTTCTTTGACCTCGGCCGTATCCTCGGCGACTCGCTTTCCTACATGAGCGAGTTCCCCTCCATTGCTGCTGCTAAGTCCATCAGCTGGTCCACCGTTTCCACTCAGTACAAGAAGTCCCTCGGCACTTGTATGAAGAAGCTCAACAAATCTCTCGATGAAGTAATCGACTGATAATTAACAAACCGTACCGACCGCCACCGCGAACGCGGTGGCGGTCAAAGCTTTTTGAAAGGATCATATCATGAGACTTGCAACATCAACCTGTATATATCCCACGCACCGTCAGGGCGGCCGCACACCGCTTGAAGAGTCGATAAAAATGTGCTATGAGACCGGTTTTCGCGTGTTTGACCTCAATTTCTGCGGTGCAAGCAGCATGACCGCTACCTCCGAGCTTCACGGCGACGATTGGGAAAAGAACGTTGAGAGCATCGGCGAGCTTGCCGCCAAGCTCGGAGTGGAATTCTCGCAATCGCACATGCCGTTCGATTCAAATCTCTACCGCCCCGAGCAGAAGCTTTCGGATGAATACCGCGCCTGGTACGCCGAGAGCTGCCGCCGCTCCATAATCGCATCCGCACGCCTCGGCGTCAAATGGGTAGTCACGCACGCGCAGACCGCCACGGAAAACGACGAGATGAGCTTTGAGGAAAATATGCGCGCGAATATTCATTTCTACACGCCCCTCCTCGAGCTTGCAAAAAAGGAAGGCACGGGAATTGCCATTGAAAACATGGCGGAATTTCACCCGGCAAAGACCAAGCACCGCTTTACTGCCGTGGTTGAGGAGCAGATCGCCATCATCGACGCGCTCGGTGACCCACACAGCTGCCGCGGATGCTGGGATTTTGGCCACGCACAGCTGGTCTACCGCGACCAGAGCGTACCGCTTCGCAAGCTCGGACACCGTCTTGCCGCAACGCACGTTCAGGAATGTGATGGCCGCGAGGACGACCACTACCTGCCGTTCGTCCGAGGAACGACGAATTGGGAAATGCTGATGCCGCTTCTCAAGGAAATAGGCTACGACGGCGATTTTACATACGAGGTTCACGGCTTCTACGCCAAGATCCCCGATGATCTGCGCCTCGAAGCCGGCAAGCTCGGCTTCAAGATCGGCAACTACCTGATGGAGCTGTATAATAAGGCTTAAATACATATAAAACCGTGCCGATTCGCGCGAATCGGCACGGTTTTTATTTACAGTCCCACGATGAAGTTCGCTATCGGTACGACGACGGGCAGAGTTGCCACGCACATGACCGTCGTCAGGCTCATGGGCATCGAGCTGTATCCGGGGTTGACCTCGTAAAGCTGGGCAACGACAGTCACCATTGCCGCGACCGGCGTTGCGCAGAGCGTCGTAACGAGCAATACCGTGTCCGCTCCGAAGCCGAGCAGATGCATCACCGTGCAAACGAGAAGCGGACTTACTATGAGCTTGATAAACGCGGTGTAATACGATTTCGGGTCGCCGAATATCTGCTTTGCCGACCTCGTTGCCAAGAGCGAGCCTGCTATGATCAGCGAGATCGGAACGCTTGCCTCGCTGAGGTATTTCGTAAAGGTCGTGAGTGCGGCAGGCACCGCGAAATCGGGCGCAAGGCTCTGCACCGCGCCGATCGCCAAATACAGCGCAAAGCCGATAAAGCAGGGCACCGTGCCGTAGTTGAGCAGCAGTTTTCTGAGCGTCACCTTGATATGCTTATGCTTCAGGGCGAAAAAGAGAACTCCTACGCTCCATAGCGTCAAATGGAAGCCGACAAGGAAAAACGCGCCCAAAAACCGTCCGTTTTCGGGTATCAGCACGTCGAGTATCGGAAAACCGACGAATCCGACATTGCCGAACACCATTGCAAAGCGCGAGATCGCCTGCTCGTCCGCCTTCTTGAAGCCGATGCAGGCAACGAACGCCACCGCCGCCATAAAAAGATGGACGCAAACGCTGATGGCCACCATGCTCAAGCCCGTTTTCAGCGATTCCACCGAAAAAGGCGCGCTGTAAAGCGAATGGATTATCAGCATCGGCTGAAAAACGGTCACCAGAAGCTTGGAGAGGAACGACGAGGTGTCATCCTTTATATATCCGAGCTTGCGAAGCACAAAACCCGTCATCAGAAGCAAAAACAGCGCGCCGACCATATTGAGAAGCGGCAAAAAATATCCGGTCATATGATTTTTTCCTCTTATTTTCTGAGTCCCAGGCGCTTCAGATACTCCTGCGCCGTGGGCAGATTATTGGTGGTTATATACACTCCGCGTGCGCGTACGGCATTGTCAAGCTGTTCCTCGGTCGTTCCGCTGATAAAGCTGACTATTCCCAGCTCGTCAATATAATCGGCGGCTTCAAGCATCTTCCTGACGGATTCTTCATCCGTTTTTGAGCCGGGAAGCGAGATGCCGTAAAGCTTATCGAAAACGGACATATCGAGCCTCTTCATGCTGTACGGCATGAAGGCGAGGGTCTTGAATTCGGGATAGTAGTCCTGAAAATATTTCAGCGTGGGACAGTCGCCGGCCTCAACCACGGTGCGCTCCGCAAGGTCGTATTCACGGAGCATTTCGACCACGATATCCACGCATTGAGGGCGAAAATCCTTGATCTCTACGATCTGCAGGGGCTTGTAATCGTAGCTTACAAAGAGGTCGAGCGTCTCGCGCAGAGTGGGAACGCGCAAGCCGGGACGACCGAACCTTACGCCGGCATCGAGTGCCTTTATCTCCTCAAGGAGCTTAAAGCTGATCGCGCCCGTGCCGTCGGTGGTGCGGTCTGCGGTTTGGTCATGCATGATGACGGGTACGTTATCGCGGCTCAGATGAACGTCGTATTCAAGCACGTCCGCGCCCAGGTCAAGTGCCGCGCGGAAGGATTCGAGCGTGTTTTCCGCGTACGTCTGCATAATGCCGCGGTGCGCGATGAGCGCAATGTCGTCGCGAGCGGCGTCTCCCCAATTTTTCGGCATAGGAATTTCCTCTTTTCTATTGTAATTATGCAAAATTTGTGGTAAAATATCGGTAGTAATAGCCAATTGTAAAACTGCGTTTTACAATTGAGAGCCGCGCGGCGGGGAACGCG
>JBJDZD010000016.1:0-20042 GCA_051867815.1 Eubacteriales bacterium
GGACGGTGATTTGCGTTGTTTTGTTGCACTTCTTTAAAATGAAGTAGAGGATGACGTTCATAACTACGGCCAAAACAAGCGTGAGTATATGAACGATTCCGTAAGAGCCCCAAATCATGTCGGTTTTAGTCTCCTTAGTCAGTATTTATTTGAGCCTCGCATATAATACCATAAACAATATGCAAAGTCAAGGGAAATGCCCCAATATTAATATTTTGGCGCGAAAAAACGGAGATAAGGGCGTTATCTCCGCTTTTTTGTCATTTGTTTTTATGTTTTCGGAGCAAATAATCTACCCCGTAGATCGCGCCGAGATATGGAATTACGATTAAAAATCCTACATACATGTACCAATAGCTGTATGGAATTATCCTGTGGAACAGCTCAAGCACGGGATTGCTCGGGATGACCGAGTACATATAATTGACGACGAGCGGCTCGCCTGCTTGGTTGAGGATTGCGTTTGCCGCTGCCCAGCTGTTTATCGCGCAGTTGATGAAATAAATAGCGGTGTAAACGGCAACGGTTATCCCTAAGGTGGAGAAAATGCACTTCGGTTCGAGACGGCAAAGGCCGAGCTTGAAAAGCAGCACCGGAACGACGATCTCAAGAAGATGCGAGAAGTAGTAAATGCAGAATTTGAAGCCGAGTACCGTCTCGCCCGCCATCTCCTGATTGAGTATCAAGGCTATTGCGGCACCGAGCGCCCAAAGCAGGGTAAGGTTTGAGAGTATCTTGTCCCTCTTGAATACCGCAAAGGGCAGTATTACGGCGTTGAGATTGCAAAGATGCAGGGGCAGGTTCTCAAGCGGCGCGCCCCAAAGAAGCAGGTTGCAGGAAAAATTGAAAATTCCGGCAAACGAAAGTATGCCGAGAACGGTAAGCTGCACCTTCTCGGTTTTGTTCCTGATTGAAAAATAAATACCGAAACCGATAATCACCGCGCAAACCAGGCTCGTGATGTGCGCCGCGGAAAAGGTTCCCCAAGCCATATTAATATCTCTCCTCAAATCGTTTGCTACTATGATACCACTTTTTCGCGAAAAGTCAATAGTTTTCGGGAAAATACAACAATAATTGATATAATAAACTAACTAATTTGATAATAAAAAGCCCGTCGCCGAAGCAACGGACTTTTTATATAAGAATTTTTAGGAATCAGCCGAGCTTTGCCTGGTTGACCTTTACGCCGGGACCCATCGTGGATGCGATTACGCAGCTCTTGATGTACTGGCCCTTGGCTGCAGCGGGCTTTGCCTTGATAACTGCACCGACGAGAGCGTCGAAGTTCTCCTGAAGCTTTGCCTCGCCGAAGGAAACCTTGCCGATGGGGCAGTGGATGATGTTGGTCTTGTCAAGACGGTATTCGATCTTACCTGCCTTGGCTTCGGTTACTGCACGAGCAACGTCGGGAGTAACGGTACCGTTCTTGGGGGAGGGCATAAGTCCCTTAGGACCGAGAACCTTACCGAGACGGCCGATAACGCCCATCATGTCGGGGGATGCGATTACGACGTCGAAGTCGAACCAGTTTTCCTTGGTGATCTTCTCAACGAACTCTGCGCCGCCGACGTAATCTGCGCCTGCTGCGGTAGCTGCCTCGATCTTAGCGGGATCCTTTGCGAATACGAGAGTCTTAACGGTCTTACCGGTACCGTTGGGGAGAACGACTGCACCACGAACCTGCTGGTCAGCGTGACGGGAGTCAACGCCCAAGCGGATGTGGATCTCTACGGTCTCGTCGAACTTAGCCTTTGCGGTCCGGCAAACGAGAGCCATAGCCTCAGAAGGATCGTAAGTCTTGGTGCGGTCGATGAGCTTTGCGCTATCTGTATATTTCTTACCCATTTTAGCCATTTTTACTTACCTCCTCTGATTAGTCTTCAACGGTGATACCCATGGAACGGGCGGTACCTGCGATCATGCTCATAGCGGTCTCGATGGTAGCGGCGTTGAGGTCGGGCATCTTTGTTTCTGCGATCTTGCGAACCTGCTCCTTGGTGAGCTTTGCAACCTTGGTCTTGTTGGGCTTCGCGGAACCCTTCTCAATGCCTGCTGCCTTGAGAATAAGAACGGGTGCAGGGGGAGTCTTGGTGATGAACGTGAAGGAACGGTCTGCATATACCGTAATGACTACGGGGATGATAAGACCGATGTCGTTCTTGGTTCTTTCGTTAAATTCCTTAGTGAAAACCGGGATTGCAACGCCGTACTGACCGAGGGCGGGACCTACGGGGGGCTGAGGAGTTGCTTTACCGGCGGGCAGCTGAAGCTTGATATAGCCCAATACTTTCTTTCCCATAAATAAAATACCTCCATGTGGTTTTTGGCGGAAGAATTAAAAAATTTTTCTTCCTCCCACGTAATATGCCGAGCTATGCGGCTTGTGAAAAAATTATGCCGGAACTACGTTAGCGGCGTCGAATTCAACCGGCATGTCACGGCGTCCTCTCTTGACGAGAACGGTGATCTTCTTTGCGTCATCGGAAATGGACTGAACTGTTCCCTGATAACCGTCGAACAGACCGCCCTTGATAACGACCTCGTCTCCGACACCGACTGTGAGACGGGGAGCTTTCTTTTCCTCGATATTGAGGTCTTCGACCTCCTTATCGGAGAGGGGAGTGGGCTTGGAGCCGGGACCTACGAAGCCTGTAACACCGGTGATGTTACGAACTGCATGCCAGCTTTCGTCGTTCATGATCATCTTGACCATGACGTAGCCGGGCATGAGCTTGACCTCGACTTCCTTTTCCTCGTCGCCCTTCTTTTCCAGAACGGTCTCAACGGGAACGCGAGCTTCAAAGATGAGATCTCCGAGGCCGCGGTTCTCCACGATCTTCTGGATGTTTGCCATTACTTTGTTTTCGTAACCGGAATACGTATGCACCACATACCAACGTACGCCGACGTTCATTTCATTGATATCGCTCATTATATCTTATCAGATCAAGCGGCCAAGAGCCTCAATGCCACCTGAGAAGATAACGTCGAGCAGTGCGATAACGATCGCAACGGCCGCGATGATAACAATGACCGTGATTGTGTTACGCTTGACGTCCTGCTTGGAGGACCAGGTAACCTTTTTAAGCTCACTCTTATAGTCGCTGAAGAACTTCTGTACTCTTGCGCGGAACTTGGGAATGACGAAGTAGCAGATTGTGAAAGCGATAGCGGCAAGAACGATGATCGAAGCGGATACGATGATATCGACCCAGTTGACATTGCTCGAGCTGCCGGAGCTTCCGGAGGAAGCGGTGGTCTCGCTTGCGGGAGCCTTTGTGGTCTCGCTTGAAGGATCTGCGGTGGTTTCGTCGCCGTCGGAGCCGTCCTCGGTATCTTCGTCGGTGGTCTCACCGGTAACATCGCCGGTGAGACCACCGGTAACGTCTGAAGTTCCCTCGCCGGTATCTGTTTCGGCAAAGACAGTAGCGGTAAGGAGTGTGAGCATCAGCATTGCGGCAAGGATTACCGCAAGGATCTTGGAGAATTTAACTGATGTCTTCATTTCGTCCCCCTTACTTGGTTTCTCTGTGAAGAGTGTGCTTACGGCAGAATTTGCAATACTTCTGCAGCTCAAGTCTGTCGGGCGTATTCTTCTTGTTCTTTTTTGTGTCGTAGTTTCTCTGCTTGCACTCGGTGCATGCGAGAGTTACCTTGACTCTGGAATCATTAGCCATATTGTCGGCACCTCCTGTGATAGTTTATTTGATCGCTTTTGGTGCGATCGGTGTACCTCCCTCAGCGGCAAAGTCAAGACTGTGGTGTGGGCATGCTTGCCCGGACTTGTCCGTTTTCGTGAAAAATATACACGAAAAAAGAGCCTCTGCCAACAGAGGTAGAAACATTATACTACTATTTATAAAAAAAGTCAAGCCTTTTGACAAAAATTTTTTGAAATTCGGGATATTTTATTCAAAAAAGCGCAAGATAACACGGGAGCACCCAATATATATAAGGAAGGTTAATAATTATGACCGAAATAAAAAGAAGAATTATGACCGTCGGCGGCTGTATCGTTACCGCGGCGGCTATTGCACTTGCACTTTTGGCGTTCGTCGCCGTCAACGTCAGCGCCGTGACCGGCACCGCCGTTCCGCCTGCGAGCGACCTCATCCCCGACGGCAGCGACGTCACCCTGCCCGGTATGGGTGACACGACCCTGCCCGATAATATCACGGGCGGGGATACCAATGATGTACTGACGCCGGACGACACCACCCGTGCGCCGGCATCGACGAGCACGCCCGATACCACGGGCGATATGGCCGAGGACGCCGGCAACGGAATACTCGGCGCGGTTATTGCCGTCATCGTCGTAGTTGCCATCATACTCGTGGTCATTGCGTTGATTCCAAAGAAAAAGCAATGAAGCTTTGAGGTCGGCTCAAAATTTACATTTTGAGCCGACCACGGTGAAATTCGTTCCCGGAGAAACGAGTGAAATATGCTTCGCGCGCGAAATTGCCTTTGGCAGTGAAATGCGCTGCGGCGCGTAAAATGAAGGAATTTTTACACATCATACGGAGCGGTAGCGGAGTAAGATATTTCACAATTTCCGAAAGGAAATATTTCACATTCGCCGCAAGGCGAATATTTCACTTGCACTTGAAAAACAAACAATTTTCTATATAATTAATCCCCAAAAGACGGCGGAGCGCAGCTCCCATCATCGCTAAGAAAAAGCAGGTTGCGAATGCCGCGGTTTTTAACGATAGTATTAATTTTTACTCTGTTTTTGTTAACAAAGGCGAGCCGCAAACGGCTCGCCTTGTGTTATTTTTATGTATAATTACGGTTTTAGGGTAACTGTCTTGTTTACAAAATCATCAGCAAGCCAATTGTCTTCGTCGTAGGCTCTGAGAATAAATTCAATTTCTTTAATAGCGGTTATTCCATTATTTTCTAAGGTTGTGTCTGACCAAGACATCGAACTGAACGCACATTTTCCGGCAGAAACAGTTTTTGCAAAAAACGGATCTGCCATATAACCGTTCACGGATACATCATCAACACTAAACATTATATTTTTATCTGTTTTGTTTAACAGAAACAGTTTTACAGTGTATCCCCAAATATCATCGTCTTCGTAACCCGTGACAATGACTGTAACGTATTGGTTGTCAATGATTACATTATCGGATGCCTGTGACGCTCTGACATATTTAACCACTTTATCTTCACCATAGGGATAAATATGGATTGTTTCTTTGGCGACATCATCAGCCATCCAATCATCGGTATCGTAGACACGGAAAGTTAATTCGATATCGGTGTAATCTTCTATACCGCTTTCTTCGAGCGCGCTATTTGTAAAGCTGATTTCTTTATTAGCTTTTTTGCCAGCAGCAACCTCGGTAGCAAAGAAAGGGTCGCATTGAATACCATTAATTGCCGCGCTCTCAACGGAAAACATATATGTTTTATCGGTAGATTTGTTTTCCAGTTGAACTTTAAGCGTATAGCCCCATATATTATAAGGATCAATTTCCGTGACTTTTATGAAGCACTTACCGTTATCAATGGCTACGAGTTCTGAAAACGTTATTTCATTCATGTTTTCAGTGCCGTTAGTTTGATTATTGCTCTCGGTATTGCCATTAGTTTGATTTTGCGACTGATTGTTATTATTGTCGTTGTTGTTGGATGGCGTTTCAACATAACAAGCAGCAAGTGATAGGAGCATAAGCGTAGCAAGGATTAGTGCGAGAAGTTTTTTCATTTTCTTTTCCTCCAAAAGATAAATATAAAATAAAAAAGTGCGCCAACCGGAGTCGGCGCACCGAAAAGCGCAAACTCCAATTGTCGCCAAACAAATCGAAATAGATATGGGAATATTATTCACATATACTGTTCTGGGAATTTGCGTTTTTACCAAATTCAAAAACAGTATATGCCTAAAAAGGGTATAGTATGCCCCAAAAAGACAAAACATCCCCATATTTCAAATATTCGATTTGTTTGGCACTTATATTATACCGCATTTTCTTTGATTTGTAAAGATATTTCACAAAATTTTGAAAATATTTTTTCGGTGAAATTCCTTCCTTGCACAACGAGCTAAATACGCTTCGCGAGTGAAATGTCTGCGTCACGATCCGCAGAATATTGATCGCCTCCATCAATACTGCAAAAGCAGAAAAATGGCACTTATTTTTGCGTGCAATTCCTTGACAAGTCGACGAAAACATAGTATAATATAGGTAGAATATTTCGATAAACTCGGCGAGGAAGTTCTCGGCGAGGCGTTCTGCTTTGCAAAAAAGCAGGTATAGGTGAAAAAATGGCAGATATTTTCGATCTTTTCGCAAAGATCTCAAAGGATAATACGGCGCGGCCCAAGGCTCCCGTGGAGTGGCTGGTCGTGGGACTCGGCAACCCCGGCAGGGATTACGTCACCACTCGCCACAATGCCGGTTTTATGGCAATGGACGTGCTGGCGCGCAAAAAAGGCGTGATTTGCGACCGCTCGCGCTTCAAGGCACTTACGGCGGAATGTGAGATAGCCGGACGGGGCGTGCTTTTGATGCTTCCGCAGACGTACATGAACAATTCCGGTGAGGCGGTCCGCGAGGCGGTGCAATTCTATAAGATACCGGCGGAGCATATACTCGTAGTGTCCGACGACATCAATCTCGATATCGGCAGGATGCGCCTGCGCGATAGCGGAAGCGACGGCGGACAGAGGGGGCTGAAGAGCATTATTTATTTAATGGGATTTGACAATTTTCCCCGTTTGCGCATCGGTGTCGGAAAAAAGCCCCATCCGGAGATGGATCTTGCGGATTGGGTACTCTCGCGCTTTACCGACGGTGAGCTTAAGAGCATCGAGAAAATGTGCAACATTGCCGCGGAGTGCATAGAGCTATATATCGGCGGAAAGCACGACGAGGCGGTGCGCCTTTGCAATGCAAAACACGATTTGGGTGAATGATGGATACTGTGAATAAAAGCGCGGAGTCGGTGCTGGCGGCCATCCGCTCGGACAACGAGTACCGCCAGCTGATCGAAGCGGTGGGCGCACAGCGCCGCGCGCGCCCCAAGCCCGTCGTCGTTTCGGGACTTTGCGAGGGCGCCGGTGATGCGCTTGCGGCGGCACTCGTCCGCGATATGCCGGGAGGTTGCCCCGTCCTCATGCTCTGCCCGGATGAGAAAACGGCAAAGCGCATGCGCGACGTTCTGCGGCATTTCGGCATCAGGAGCGCGTATTATCCGAACCGCGACCTGACCATGTATAATATTTCCGCCTCGCGTGAGTTTGAGCAAGCGAGGCTTTCTCTGCTTGTCGCGCTTCGCCGCGGCGAGCTTGACGCGGTGCTTGCAACGCCGGAATCGGCACTTTCCTACACCATTCCGCAGGGCATTCTGGCGGAAAACCTCATAAAGGTCTCTATGGAGAGTGAGTTGGCGCCGGCACAGCTTGCCGAACGCCTTGTGCGCGCCGGATATACACGCTCCGCGCTTGCCGAGGGATCGGGGCAGTTCGCTCAGCGAGGCGGTATCTTTGATATTTGCTACTCGTACGCCGGTGCTGCGAACGCCGTGCGCATTGAGTTCTTCGGCGACGAGATCGACCGCATGGGCTTTTACGACACGGCAACACAGCGCGTGACGGAGAATGTGAGGAACGTTCTCATACCTCCGGCACGCGAGCTGGTAGCGGACGCCGAAAAGCTCCGTCAAATAAAGAGATCGATCGGGGGCTTGCGCAAAAAGTCAAAGGATGCGCGCCTCTCGGAAACGCTTGCCGACGAGGAAGCCTCGATAGATATCGCACTTTCCGGCGGCGGTGAGGTGCGCTTCCTTGACAAATATATTTCTCTCATCTATCCCGAAAAAACCACGCTTTTTGATTATTTTTCGCCCATGTCGCTCTGTATCATGCGTTCGGCGGCATCGGTCGAGGAGGCGTTCAAGAGTGCCGTTTGGCATTCCGAGGAGCAGGTCAAGGCCGTCGTTTCATCGGGCAGTCTTGAGGGCAAATACGCGGAGTTTTCCGCACCGCTTGAGAAGTGGAACAACTTTTGCGCAACACACACCACGGTAATGCTGGATTCGTTGGTTCAGGGACTTTCCGGCAAGGCGTCGGGCGGCCTTTTCGGCTTCCGCACCAAGCATGCGCTTTCAACCGCTGACAACGACGAGCTGCTTCGCGAGGAGCTTGAAGGGCTTTCAAAGGGCGGCTACCGCATGATACTTATGGCGGGCGACGAGCTTCGTGCCAAGAATTACGCCGGCCTTTTGAACGAAAGCTGGGGCATCAAGGCATATTGGGTTGGTGAGGACGAGTTTTCGGATTTTTCAAAGCTCCCCCGCGGTGAGGCCTTGGTAATCCCATGTACGCCGACCGCGCCATTTGAGCTTCCCTCGCCCCGTGCGGCAATTATATCTCTGACGGTTGCCGAGGGCGGACATACCGAGCGCAAAAAGCGCGCGTCACGCTCAAAGAAAAACGGTGCGGCACAGCAGATACTCTCGTACGCCGACCTTAGTGAGGGTGATTACGTCGTTCACGAGGCGCACGGTATCGGTCAGTATATGGGTCTGACCACCATGACGGTGGACGGTGTCACGCGCGATTATATCACCATTCAGTATGCCGGCAGCGATAAGCTCTTCATGCCCGTTGAAAAGCTCGATAAGGTATCAAAATACATCGGCGCACATTCCGACGACGGAACTCTCCGTCTTTCCAAGTTCGGAAGCGCGGAGTGGGGACGCACCAAGGCTCGCGCCAAATCCACACTACGCGATATCGCCAAGGAGCTGATAGCTCTCTATGCCGAGCGTCAGCGCCGCCCCGGCTACGCCTTTGCGCCCGACGACGATTTTCAGCGCGACTTTGAAGCCGCCTTTGAGTTTGACGAGACCGATGCTCAGCTTGATGCCGCAGAGGATATCAAGCAGGATATGCAAAAGCCCGTCCCCATGGACCGTTTGCTCTGCGGTGACGTCGGCTACGGCAAGACGGAGGTCGCCTTCCGCGCCATCTATAAGGCAATTCTTTCGGGCAAGCAGGTTGCCCTGCTCGTCCCAACGACAATTCTCGCGCTCCAGCATTATCAATCCGCGCTCAACCGCATGCGCGCCTTTCCCGTAAATATTGAAATGCTCTCGCGCTTCCGCAAGCCGAAGGAGCAGAAAAAGATCATAGACGATATCGAAAAGGGCGATATCGATCTCATCATCGGCACTCACCGACTGCTTTCGCAAGATATTAAATTCAAAGACCTCGGCCTGCTCGTCGTTGACGAGGAACAGCGCTTCGGCGTGGCACAAAAGGAAAAAATAAAGCAGAGGACGGGCAACGTTGACGTGCTTTCCCTGAGCGCAACGCCCATTCCGCGAACGCTCAATATGGCAATGTCGGGAATTCGCGATATCTCCCTGCTCGACGAAGCACCCGGTGACCGTCAGCCCGTGCAGAGCTACGTTCTCGAGCACGACGACCTCATCGTCAACGACGCCATCCGCCGCGAGCTTTCGCGCGGAGGTCAGGTATTCTACCTTTATAATTTCGTTGAGACCATTTCGTACGTCGCGGATAAGCTCCGAAGCGCATTTCCGGAGGCAAATATCGTCGTGGCACACGGCAAGATGGACAAGGAAGCGCTTGAGGACATCTGGCGCGACATGATAACGGGCGAGATCGACGTTCTCGTTTCCACCACCATAATCGAAACGGGAGTTGACGTTCCGAACGCAAACACCCTCATCGTTGAAAACGCGCACAGAATGGGACTTTCCCAGCTTCATCAGCTCCGCGGACGCGTCGGCCGTTCGCCTCGCCGTGCGTATGCGTATTTCACTTTTCCGCGGGGGCGTGCCCTTACTGAAATAGCGGAAAAGAGGCTTGAGGCCATCCGCGAATACACCGAGTTCGGCGCAGGCTTTCAGATTGCGCTCCGTGACCTTGAGATACGCGGCGCAGGCAACGTTCTGGGTGCTGAACAGCACGGTCACCTCGACGCCATAGGCTACGATCTCTATATCAAGCTGCTCAACGAAGCCGTGCTTGAGGAGAGGGGCGAGAAGCCGGAGGAAAAGCCGGATACGACCGTCAGTATCAACGTCAACGCCTACATTCCCGACAATTACGTCGAAAGCGCGGCGCAAAGAATGTCGCTTTACAAAAAGATCGCGCACGTGCGCGACGAGAAGGACACCGAGGATCTCTATGAGGAGCTTTGCGACCGCTACGGCGAGCCGCCCGAGCCGGTGCTGTTCCTGCTGGACGTCTCCCTGCTTCGTGCCATGGCAGGACAATGCAAGATCGTATCCCTCACTCAGGAGGGAAGGCAGATAAGCATCAAGCCTGCACAGTTCGACCTTGAGGTATGGCAGGAGATATCGGATATGCCCGGCGTTAAGCTCCGTGTCGTCATAGCGGAGGAGCCGTACTTGGTGCTTTCACTCCGTGAAAAGGACGATCCCCTCGCGATTCTTTGCGAAATGTTCAAAAAATATCTCAAAATATCTTCCTCCAAGGGATAGACTTTTCGGCAAAAATATAGTATAATAGAAGAACAATCATCAGAAGGAACCAAAAAATGAAAAGAATAACCAAGCTGGCCGCTCTCATGCTGGCGGCAATCATGATATCAGTATCGTTTGTCTCCTGCGGAGGCTTCGGAACTCCCGTTATGGAGCTGGGGGGCACTCAGATCACGGAAAATATGATCGAGTTCTGGCTCTCGCGCTATAAGGCGCAGTTCGTTTACTATTACGGCAATGCGATCTGCGAGCAGTACGACCTCGATAACATTGAGCAGTTCTGGAAGATAAAGTCCGATGCCGAAACGGGTGAGACCTTTGACGACGTAATGTCGGGCTTCATTTACGACAATGCGAAAACGTACCTTTGCGCGCTCTATCTCTTTGATCAGTTCGGCCTGAAGCTTCCCGATGCCACGGTAAAGCAGGTGGATAAGCACATGGAAGAATTGCTTGAGGAATATGCTTCCGGCTCGAAATCCGAATTCAACACCATGCTTTCCACATACGGCGTAAACTATAAGCTTCTGCGCGAGCTGTACCTCATTGACGAAAAGGTGGCGTACCTGCAGGATTATCTCTTCGGTGTGGGCGGAACCATCGGCGTCACGAGCGTGGACAAGGATAATTATTATAAGGAAAACTACGTTCGCATGCGCCAGATATGCATCTTCATCAACGAGCGCCCCGTGAAAAACGAGCAGGGTGAGATCGTTACGGATGAGGACGGCTACACCAAGTACGAGGATATGACCGCCGAGGAGACCCAGGAGGCGAGAAAACGCGCGGATGAAGCCCTCAAAAAGCTCGCCGCAGGCGAAAAGTTCGCGAACGTCTGCAAGGATTACGACGAAAATACCGCCGACGACGGCTATGCAAACGGCCTTTATATCAGCAAGGACTCGGCAATGGGTACCGATGCCGCCATCGAAAAGATATACACGGAGCTTGTACAGATGGAGGTCGGCCAGATAAGGCTCATCGAGACGGAGGGAAGCCTGCACATCGTCGAAAAGCTGGAGCTTGACGATAAGGCGTACGATAAGTCGGAAAATTCCGATTTCTTTAAGTTCTACGACCCCGACACACAGAGCTATATCACCTTCGAGGGCTATCTGCGCGAGCCTTTGTTCCTTGATTATATCAACGAAAGCCTTGAGAAATACTCTGCCGAGATCAAGATCGACGAGGAAAAGCTGAAGGCAAAGAAGCTCAGCAACGTTCAGGCGAATTACTACTATTAATAATAATAATAAGCTGCCGTACGTTTGCAACGAATGTACGGCGCTTCAAAATTGACACTACATATACCGAAAGGGAAAGAAAAATGACAACGGAGAAGAAAACAAACAAAATTATCGCGCTTGTGGAAACGGCAATGATGGTGGCGGTGGCATTCGTGCTTGAGATAGTATGCGGATTCATTCCCGACCTTTGGGCAATGGGCGGCTCCATTTGCCTTTGCGCAGTTCCGCTTTTCTACTTATCCTACCGTCGCGGCTGGAAATGGGCGGTTGCCGGAAGCCTGGTACACTCCTGCGTTCGGATGATGATGGGGATTTCGTTGCCCCCTGCAAACGACTTCTGGTCCATTGCCCTTTGCATACTGCTTGACTATGTTTTGGCATTTGCGTCGCTCGGAACTGCGGAGCTTTTTGCCCGTCCCTTCATAAAAAAGGGCAAGGCGCTTTTGGGCTACGGCATCGGTGCCGTCGGAGCGTCGTTTTTGCGCTTTATCTGCAGCTTCATCTCCGTCGGAATACTGTTCGGCAGCTATGCTCCGGAGGAAATGAACGTTTGGGGCTATTCGCTCGCCTATAACGGCAGCTACATGCTTCTGAATGCGGTGCTTGCCGCCGTTATCATCGTTCTGCTTTGTGCGGCAGTCGATCCGAGAACGCTCAAGCCCATCAAGAGTAAATGAAAACACGACACCGAAAACGTAAATTTCGCTTTCGGTGCTCTGTTTTTATATAAAATTCAAAATTTCCACTTGACATAATCGATAAAAAAAGATATACTAATATAATATGATTAATTTCAATCAAGCTGTTGAATTTGGAGAAAAGTCATGAAAATTCCGGAATACTTCGGCTCTATGGTGTTTGACGACAGAGAAATGAAGGCGCGCCTGCCCGAAGAAGTCTATCTGCGTATGCGCAAGACAATAGATGACGGTCGCTCGCTTGATATCAGCCTTGCGAATATGGTTGCCGAGGCGATGAAGGACTGGGCAGTCGAGCGCGGTGCCACGCATTTCACCCATTGGTTCCAGCCCATGACGGGTGTAACCGCGGAAAAGCACGACTCCTTCGTAAATCCTGCGCCCGACGGAAGCGCCATACTCGAATTTTCCGGCAAGGAGCTTGTTTCCGGTGAGTCGGACGCCTCCTCTTTCCCTTCGGGCGGTCTGCGCGCCACCTTTGAGGCACGCGGCTACACCGCATGGGACCCCACTTCCTATGCCTTTATCAAGGAAAACACCCTCTGCATACCCACGGCGTTCTGCTCCTACGGCGGAGAGGCACTCGATAAAAAAACTCCCCTTTTGCGCTCCATGGAGGCGCTCAACCGCCAGGCGATGCGCGTGCTGAAGCTCTTCGGCAACGAGGACGTGACATCGGTCAAGCCCTGCGTCGGCCCGGAGCAGGAATACTTCCTCATTGACCGCGAGGTGTTCCAAAAGCGTTGCGACCTTATCTACACCGGCCGCACTCTTTTCGGTGCGCGTCCGCCGAAGCGCCAGGAGCTGAGCGATCATTATTACGGCATCATCAAGCCCCGTGTCGCCGCCTATATGGAGGAGGTCGACCGCGAGCTTTGGAAGCTCGGCGTCAGCGCAAAGACCGAGCATAACGAGGCGGCTCCGGCTCAGCACGAGCTTGCCCCGATCTATTCAACCGCCAACATAGCCTGCGACCACAATCAGCTGACCATGGAGGTCCTGCAAAGAGTGGCAAAAAAGCACGGCATGATCTGCCTGCTCCATGAAAAGCCCTTTGCGAGCGTTTCCGGCTCCGGTAAGCACAATAACTGGTCGATACAAACCAACACGGGCACAAATCTTTTCAAGCCCGGCGACACGCCTGCGCAGAACGCACAGTTCCTGCTCTTCCTATGCGCCGTCCTTCAGGCGGTGGATGACTATGCGGACCTGCTTCGCCTTTCCGTTGCAAGCCCCTCCAACGACCACCGTCTCGGTTCGCACGAAGCACCACCCGCGGTCGTTTCCATCTTCCTCGGAACGGAGCTTGAGGCGATCCTTGACGCCATTGAAAAGGACGTTCCATACAACGCCGCCGAGCGGCAGAAGCTTCGCCTCGGTGTTCATACCCTGCCGAAGCTTCCGCGCGACAACACAGACCGTAACCGCACCTCGCCCTTTGCCTTTACGGGCAATAAGTTTGAGTTCCGCATGCTCGGCTCGTCCGACAGCATTGCCTGCACCAATATCATGCTCAATACCGCCGTTGCGGAGTCGCTCCGTCAATACGCGGACGAGCTTGAAAACGCCGCAGATTTCGAAGTCTCGCTCCACGCTCTCATCCGCCGCGTCGTTTCAGAGCATAAGCGCATAATTTTCAACGGCAACGGCTATGACGAGGCGTGGCTGAGGGAAGCGACCGAGGTTCGCGGATTGCCGAACTACCCCTCAACCCCCGATTGCGTTCCCCTGATGACGGCAGAGAAAAACCTGGCCCTCTTTGCAACGCATAAGATATATACCGCCGTTGAAGCGGCATCGCGCCGTGACGTCATCCTCGATAACTACTGCAAGGTGCTTCACATCGAGGCGCTTACAATGACGGATATGGTTCGCCGCGATATATTGCCTGCTATTTCGAAATTCACGGGCAAGCTTGCCGAGGTCGGCAGGAGTAAGCGCGAATTCTGCGGCTCAGCCGATACCGAATACGAGCAAAAAACCGTGCACAGGCTCTCCGAGCTGGCAAGGACCGTAATGGCTCGCACGGAGTTGCTTGAAAAAACGCTTGCCGAGCTTGACCGCACGACCGATATCGTCACTCTTGCACACGAATACAGAAACCGCGTTTTTGCGGTCATGGAGGAGCTTCGCACGGCAGTTGACGAAGCCGAAACGCTGACGGCGAGTGATTATTGGCCGTATCCCACGTACGGCGACATCATGTTCAGCGTAAAATGACACCCATCTGTAAAACTGCGCTACAAGTGATACGCGTGCTTGTTTCCGCCGGAAGATTGAATATTTCGGCTTTAATTAATAATCGATGAAAATCCGGAGATCAAGATAATATGAAATTAAACAGACTTCTTTGCCTTTTTATCGCTCTTATTCTGCTGATTTGCTCGGTAGGATGCACACCCGAGGCGAACAACGAACCCGAAAATACGACCGAAGCACCGTCGAACACAACCGAGGAAACGACCGAGGAAGTGACCCTCGAGCCGGATCTCCCCTCGTATGACGGGCCTTCGGAGGATTTTAAGTTTACGCTTTCAAACTTTATTTCGAATGACGATTTCAGCGCGTACGCGGATTACCTCGCATCCGCCGAAAAGTCCTTCCTCGTTCCCGGACTTGCCGAAAAGATGGTACCCCAGGGCATGGATATTTGGACGGAGCGCGGATGGTTGCTCATCTCCGGCTATTTTGACGACGTGCAGGCCTCGGACTGCTCCGTTTTGCTTGCCATTGACATGAACACGGGCGCGTACGTCGGCGAGTATTATCTTACGAATATTGACGGAACGCCCCACACCTCCCACGCCGGCGGCGTTGCGGTCACGGACAAGAACGTTTACATTGCCGGCAGCAAAACTCTGTACCGCATACCGCTTTCCTCTGTTATTTCGAGTGAGCAGTGCGGAAAGCTGCAAATAGTTGAGGAGATATCCGTTCCGGTCAACGCCTCCTTTTGCAACTATTCCGAGGGTTACCTCTGGGTGGGCGATTTCTACTACAACGGCTATCCCACCGAGGAATTCCGCCACATCAAGAACCGCGACGGCAGAAAGTACTGTGCATGGACCGTCGGCTACGAGCTTGACGACAGCACGGAAAACGGCTTTAAGGCGGAGGCAATGGTTGAAGGCAGCTACGCCACCCCCGACGTCATTTTCTCAATGACCGACAGGATCCAGGGCTTCTCCGCATCTGCGGACAAGATAATCCTCAGCCAGTCCTACGGCAGAACGAACGATTCCGTCATTTATTTCTACGATAACCCCATGGGTGAGCCGGCACATAAGACCGTCGAGCTGAACGGCCGATCGGTAAATCTTTACTTCCTTGATTCAAAAACGAACTCCGTGAGCCTCAAAGCTCTCCCGATGAGCGAGGGAATCACGGTTCGCGGCGAAACACTTTACATCCTTTATGAATCGGGCGCGGACAAATACGCCAACGGCGGAGGAAAATGCCCGACTGAGAACGTTTGGACTATAAAAATCAAATAAGGTTGCAGATATGGAATTCTTTGACTATTTTCGCGGTGCGAGCCTTGCAGGATTGACCGTAAAGCTCGTTTTAGCCGTTATATTCGCCGGAATAATCGGCCTCGAGAGAGGGCGCAAGCGCCGTCCGGCAGGCTTCAGAACTCATATTTTCGTTTGCGTCGGTGCCACTCTGGCAATGTGCATCAGCCGCTATTGCGTGGAAACTCTCGGCGTGGTAACGGACGTTTCCCGTCTCGGAGCACAGGTCATCAACGGCATCGGCTTCCTCGGCGCCGGAACCATAATCGTCACAAGGCGCCAGGAGGTCAAGGGACTTACCACGGCGGCCGGTCTTTGGGCTTGCGCATGCATGGGCCTTGCCATCGGAGCCGGATTTTTCGAGTGCGCCATCGTGGCGTTTGCCACGATAATCCTTTCAACAGCCGTGCTTTACAAGTTTGAAAAGATGATCACCGCGCGCTCACTAAACATGAATATCAACGTTATCGTTACCGAGACCGCGGTCATCCACGACATTCACGAGGCGCTTCGCGGCATGGATGTGCGGATCTTCGATTCGGAGATAACGAACGTGCACGACCTTGCACACGAATCGCCCAACGTCGTTATTGAAACACAGCTTAAAAAGCGCAGGCGCCACGTTGAAGTCATCGCGGCTTTGGCTTCAATCGAAGGCGTTATATCCGTTGAAGAATTATAAGGAGAGAAGAGCATGAAATTCTATGAAATAATGGAAATACTCCGCGACGTCGGCATGGCAGGTATTGCGGTAAGATTTGCGCTTGCGCTCCTTTGCGGCGGTGTCATCGGCCTTGAGCGCGAAAGCAAGCGCCGCTCCGCAGGCTTCCGCACGCATACCCTCGTCTGCATTGGTGCTACCATAACGACCCTCGTCGGCCTGTATCTCTATAAATCCGGTCTTTCGACCGACCCCACCCGTCTCGGCGCGCAGGTCATCTCCGGCATGGGCTTCATCGGCGCCGGAACCATAATCGTAACCACTCGCAGGCAGGTCAAGGGACTTACCACGGCGGCAGGCCTTTGGACATCCGCAATAATCGGCCTGGCCATCGGTGCCGGCTACTACGAAGCGGCGCTCATCGGCGTTGCCATCGTGCTTATTGCCGCCCTGTTGCTCTCTAAGTTTGAATATATGGTCATGGCGAGCGCAAAGCACATGAACGTTTTCATCGAATTCGAGTCCATGGGCATGCTTGACAAGCTTGTAGAGGAGCTTGAGGGGCGCGGCATCAAGGTTTCCGATATTGAGTTCACCAAGCAGAGCGTCGCCGCCGGCGTTCGTTACAGCGTGGTACTTTCGCTCAAATTCAAGCGCCGTCAGAAGCACGGTGATATCTTGAATGAGATCGGTCAGTTTGACGGCATTTTCTCAGTCGAGGAGCTGTAAAAGGCCGATTTACAAAAAATTTACAAAATAATTCGGCATATTTTTTATAATAACAATGTACAACAGAGGAAAAATGTGCTATAATATTGTGTCTGCATGAAAATTGCCGTTCATGCACAAATACTTTTGTTAAAAAATAAAAATTCCATATATCAGGAGGAAAAACAATGGCAACCAAGTATTGTTATCTCTTCTCCGAGGGCAACGCAAACATGCGCGAGATCCTCGGCGGTAAGGGCGCCAACCTCGCGGAGATGACCAACATCGGTCTTCCCGTTCCCCAGGGCTTCACTATTTCGACTGAAGCTTGCACACAGTATTATGAAGACGGCCGTCAGATCAATGACAGCATCATGGCAGAGATCATGATCTACATTGAGAAGATGGAGGGCATCACCGGCAAGAAGTTCGGTGATCTTGAGAATCCTCTTCTCGTTTCCGTTCGTTCCGGCGCTCGCGCATCGATGCCCGGCATGATGGACACCATCCTCAACCTCGGTCTTAACGAGGAAGTGGTTGAAGTTATGGCTAAGAAGTCCGGCAACCCCAGATGGGCTTGGGACTGCTACAGAAGATTCATTCAGATGTACTCCGACGTCGTAATGGAAGTCGGCAAGAAGTATTTTGAAGAGCTTATCGACAAGATGAAGGCGGAGAAGGGCGTAAAGCAGGACGTTGAGCTTACCGCCGAGGATCTGAGAGAGCTTGCAAACCAGTTCAAGGCCGAGTACAAGTCCAAGATCGGCTCCGACTTCCCCTCCGACCCCAAGGAGCAGCTCATCGGTGCAATTAAGGCAGTATTCCGTTCCTGGGACAACCCCAGAGCAAACGTTTACCGCCGCGACAACGATATCCCCTACAGCTGGGGTACCGCTGTAAACGTACAGGCAATGGCTTTCGGTAACATGGGCGATAACTGCGGTACCGGTGTTGCATTCACCCGTGATCCCGCAACCGGCGAGAAGAAGCTCATGGGCGAGTTCCTCACCAACGCACAGGGAGAGGACGTCGTTGCAGGCGTTCGTACCCCCATGCCCATTCAGGAAATGGCAAACAAGTTCCCCGAAGCTTACAAGCAGTTCGTTGAGGTTTGCCGTATTCTTGAGAACCACTACCACGACATGCAGGATATGGAGTTCACCATTGAGAACGAAAAGCTCTACATGCTCCAGACCCGTAACGGTAAGAGAACTGCACAGGCAGCTCTCCAGATCGCAGTTGACCTCGTAGCCGAGGGTCATAAGACCGAGGCCGAGGCTGTTGCAATGATCGACCCCAGAAACCTCGATACACTTCTCCATCCCCAGTTCGACACCAAAGCACTCAAGGCCGCTACGCCCATGGGCAAGGGTCTCGGTGCATCGCCCGGTGCGGCTTGCGGCCAGATAGTATTCTCCGCTGAAGATGCTGAGGCTTGGAAGGCAGCTGGTAAGAAGGTAGTTCTCGTTCGCCTTGAGACCTCTCCCGAGGACATCACCGGTATGAAGGCAGCTCAGGGTATCCTCACCGTTCGCGGCGGTATGACCTCTCACGCGGCAGTTGTTGCCCGCGGTATGGGTAAGTGCTGCGTATCCGGTTGCGGCGATATCAACATGGATGAGGAGAACAAGAAGTTCACTCTCGCAGGCAAGACCTTCCATGAGGGCGACTTCATTTCCATCGACGGTACCACCGGTAACATCTACGACGGTATCATTCCCACCGTTGACGCTGAGATCTCCGGCAACTTCGGCACCATCATGGGATGGGCTGACAAGTTCCGCAAGCTCAAGGTAAGAACCAATGCCGACACTCCCACCGACGCCAAGAAGGCTCGCGAGCTGGGTGCTGAGGGTATCGGTCTTTGCCGTACCGAGCATATGTTCTTTGAGGCAGACAGAATCGCCGCATTCCGCGAGATGATCTGCGCCGACACTGCAGAGGAAAGAGAAGTTGCACTTGCAAAGATCCTTCCCTACCAGCAGGGCGACTTTGAGAAACTCTACGAGGCTCTTGAAGGCTGTCCCGTTTGCATCAGATTCCTCGATCCTCCTCTCCACGAGTTCGTTCCCACCACCGAGGAAGACATTGCTCTCCTTGCAGCAGCACAGGGCAAGAGCGTTGAGGATATAAAGGCAATCATTTCTTCTCTCCACGAGTTCAACCCCATGATGGGTCACCGCGGATGCCGTCTTGCAGTAACCTACCCCGAGATCGCGGCAATGCAGACCAAGGCAGTTATCCGCGCGGCTATCAACGTTCAGAAGAAGCATCCCGATTGGAAGATCGTTCCCGAGATCATGATTCCTCTTGTCGGCGATGTTAAGGAGCTTAAGTACGTTAAGGCAACCGTAGTTGCAACCGCTGATGCCGAGATCGCAGCAGCAGGCGCAACCCTCAAGTACGAGGTTGGTACCATGATCGAGATCCCCAGAGCATGCCTTACCGCTGATGAGATCGCCGCTAACGCAGACTTCTTCTGCTTCGGCACCAACGACCTCACCCAGATGACCTACGGCTTCTCCAGAGATGACGCAGGCAAGTTCCTCGGCGCTTACTATGACGCTAAGATCTTCGAGAACGACCCGTTCGCAAAGCTCGATCAGGTTGGCGTTGGCAAGCTGATGAAGATGGCTATCCAGCTTGGTAAGGGCGTTCGTCCCGAGATGCACTGCGGTATCTGCGGCGAGCACGGCGGCGACCCGACATCTGTTGAGTTCTG
>JBJDZD010000017.1:0-19782 GCA_051867815.1 Eubacteriales bacterium
CAAAAAACAAAGCCTATCTCTCGCTTGAGAGATAGACTTTGTCAGTAATCTGAGGGCACCGCTCATTTGCGGTGCCCTCGACCTTTTTGTATAATACGTTCGTCAAGCCAAAGCGTTCTCAATACTGCTTCCGCGGCAGTGTTACGGTAAAGGTAGTCTTTCCGTTTTGGCTTTCCGCTTTGATTTTACCGTGATGAAGTTCGCAGACCCTTTTGACGATTGCAAGTCCGATGCCGTTGCCCTCGGAGTAATGGGATTCGTCGGCTTGATAAAACTTGTTGAATATTCTGGAGAGACTTTCAGGCGGAATCTCTTTTCCGTTGTTGGAGACGGCAATGCGCGTTTCATTCTCGGTTTCGGCAATCTCGACTCGAACCCTGCCGCCGTGCTCCGAGAACTTAACGGCATTATCCAGCAGGTTTATCCATACCTGCTTTAGCAGCTCCTCGTTGGCGTAGATCATGTGCTCGCCGAAATCAATATCCATATCCAAGTCCTTCTGCGCCCATTTATCGGCAAGCAGAAGAACGGCGGAACGTATCTGCTCGGAAAGATTGAATTTCGTTACGTCGGTGAGTATGGTTTGATTTTCAACCTTGGTCAGATTCAGCACGTTTGTCGCCATGTAGGAGAGCCGCAGGGATTCCTCCTCGATGATTGCAAGATATTCTTCCTTTTGCTCATCGGTGAGACTGCCGTGCCTGAGCAGCTTGGCAAAACCCGCAATGGAGACGATGGGGGTCTTGAACTCGTGGGAAAAGTTGTTCGTAAAATCGCTTCTCAAAACCTCGGTGTGTTCAAGCTCCTCGGCGGCGCAGTTGAAGCTCTTTTCTATCTCCATAAAGGTCGGGTGACTGTCAAGCGGCTTACCGAAGGACAGTCTTGCCTTAAAATCTCCCTTTGACAAACGGTTCAGCTGGTCTATCATACGGTTAACGGGCATCAGCAATATTTTGCTTGAAAGCATAGTGAGAACAAAGCCGATGAGCATACTGATGAGCGACATGAAAAGCACGACGTCGCCGAAATTCAACTGACCGTTAATGGACGTTATAACGCCGAGGCGAAGCAAAATGTAGACGGTCAATATCGTAAGCACCATAGCCATGGTGATGATAATGAATACCAGCACCGAAACGAGGAGCGTTAAGGCGAACCTTTGCTTGCGATTTTCTATGGTCATACCTTTTTTACCGCCTTATATCCGAGTCCGCGTACCGACTCTATTTCAAATTCCGTCCAGCCCTCAAAACGCTTGCGAAGTCTGCCGACGTGAACGGTCACGGTCTCCCAACCGGTTTCGCTGTCGGTTCCCCAGATCTCATCCATTAACTGAATTCGGGTAAAAATCTGCCCGGGATAGGAGAGCAGTTTGTAGAGAAGCAAAAATTCCTTTTGAGGAAGCTCCTGAACCTCGCCGTTTCGGCTGACGGTCAGCGAGTCGTAGTCAAGGGTGACGTCGCCGATGACGATTTTATGCTCGCTTACGATTTTAGCTCGACGCAGCAGAGCCTTGATGCGCATGAGCAGCTTGTCCTCGTCAATGGGCTTGGTTATGTAATCGTCCGTGCCGACGAGAAAGCCCTTTTTCTCATCCGCCGGAAGATGCTTTGCCGTTACCATCAAAATAGGAAGATTATTATCTGTTTCACGAATGAGCCTCGTAAACTCGTAGCCGTCCATCTTAGGCATCATAATATCAAGCACGACAAGGTCGATATGCTCCCGTTCCATAACTTCAAGGGCTTCTTCGCCGTTAGTGGCGGTAAAAACGGTATAGTTTGCATTTTTCAGGATGGCGGAGATGAGCATACGGATGTGTTTGTCGTCGTCTGCGACAAGAATATGAAACATGGCGTTCCTCCTCGGAAGTCTTTTGAGTATTATATGTACTTAATATTGTATTCGCACGGGTGAACCGTGTCAAGAGCTATTCCGCGAAATTCAAAAATTTTTTAAAAATCCAAGAGAGTTCAACTTTCGTAACCGACGCCGAAAACGGAATAAATTTTTTCTGTATTCGGTAAATTAATTGTGATTGTTTCGTTTCAGTTTAGATTTCCGTAGTAAAATTTCAACGCAAAAGGCAAATGCCTTGAATTTTGACACTTTGTAATCAATCTTATCCGCAAAATCCGACAATAGCCGATTGTAAAAGTCAGAGATTTTCAATTAAAATCGTTTTTTCGGTGGCTTTGCCGACGAAAAAACACCTTCCCCGCGAGCAAAGCGAGTCCGCGCGCCTCGGGGAGCCGTAGCGGCTGATAAGCGCGCGAAAACCCGCCGCGCGGTCATCAATTGTAAAACGCAGAGTTTTACAATTGGCTAAAAAATCCGACAGATAAAGGAGGGTATCCCCCATGAATGAAGTAAAACGCCCTAAAAAGCCGTTGATTTTTTATTACGGCATCGTACTCTGTATCGTGATCCTGCTTAACATGATAGTCGTGCCGTGGTTTTTGGAGCGGCAGGTCAAGGAGGTCGATTACGGTACCTTTATGACCATGACAGAAGAAGGAAATATCGGTCTTGTTGAAATCAGCGAATCGGAAAATCAAATAACCTTTACCGATAAGGAAGAGAAGCAGATCTATAAAACCGCAATGGTATCCGACCCCAATCTGACCGAGCGGTTGTACGCCGCAGGTGCGCAGTTCCGCGGTCAGGTTATCGAAGAACCGAACTGGCTGTTGAACTTCCTGCTTACTTGGGTTTTGCCGATAGTGATTTTTATCGGTATCGGTCAGTATATGTCCAAGAAGATGATGGAAAAAGCCGGTGGCGGCTCAGGTTCCATGATGTTCAACATGGGCAAGTCCAATGCCAAGGTTTACGTCAAATCCTCCGACGGTATAAAGTTTACCGACGTTGAGGGCGTTGACGAGGCCCAGGAAAGCCTGCAAGAGGTAGTTGACTATCTCCACAATCCCAAGAAATACAGCGAAATCGGCGCTCAAATGCCCAAGGGCATTTTGCTCGTCGGCCCTCCCGGTACCGGTAAAACGATGCTTGCCAAAGCGGTTGCAGGTGAAGCCGGAGTTCCGTTCTTCTCTATGAGCGGCTCGGAGTTCGTTGAAATGTTCGTCGGCATGGGCGCATCCAAGGTTCGTGATCTGTTCAAGCAGGCAAAGGAAAAAGCACCTTGCATCGTATTCATCGACGAGATCGATGCAATCGGCGGTAAGCGCAGTACGGGAGGCACGGGCGGACACGATGAGCGCGAGCAGACGCTCAATCAGCTCCTCACCGAAATGGACGGCTTTGAGGGCAATACCGGCGTCATTATTCTCGCGGCGACCAACCGTCCCGAATCTCTTGACCCGGCGCTGACCCGTCCCGGTCGTTTCGACCGCCGGGTACCCGTGGAGCTGCCCGATCTCAAGGGCAGAGAAGCAATTCTCAGGGTTCACGCCAAGAAAGTTAAGACCGAGCCGAACATAGACTATACTCAGGTTGCCCGCATGGCGTCGGGTGCTTCGGGCGCGGAGCTTGCCAATATCGTAAACGAAGCGGCTCTTCGTGCCGTCCGTGCCGGCAGAACGGCGGTCACACAAGCCGACCTTGAGGAAAGCATCGAGGTCGTTATTGCCGGATATCAGAAGAAAAACGCCATCCTCACCGACAAGGAGAAAATGGTAGTGGCGTACCACGAGATCGGTCACGCATTGGTTGCCGCCAAGCAGACGAACTCAGCTCCCGTGCAGAAAATTACCATTGTACCCCGTACCTCCGGAGCGCTCGGCTACACTATGCAGGTAGAGGAAGACAACCACTACCTGATGAACAAGGAAGAAATTGAAAACAAGATCGCAACCTATACCGGTGGCCGTGCGGCAGAGGAGATCGCCGTCGGCTCCATTACGACGGGCGCGTCCAACGACATCGAACAGGCTACCAAGCTTGCCCGTGCCATGATAACCCGTTTCGGTATGAGTGAGGATTTCGGTATGGTCGCTCTTGAAACCGTAACCAATCAATATCTCGGTGGAGATGCCTCTCTCGCTTGCTCTGCCGAAACACAAGCCGAGGTTGACCGCCAGGTGGTCGTTCTTGTGAAAAAGCAGTACGAAAAAGCAAAACAGATCATCACCGAGAACAAGAAAAAGCTCGACGAACTCGCGCAGTATCTTTATGTTAACGAAACCATTACCGGCGAAGAGTTTATGAGTATTCTCAATGCTTAAAGCGGTAACGGTCGCGTTGCCGACCCTGGCGGCGGAAGCAATATGCGGCATATACAGGACGAAAAGGATGGTTATATGGAATTGACAGTGGAGAAAAAATTGGCGATAGTCCAAAAAATCATATTTGTTGCCTTTTGGCTTGTATTCGTGGTGCTGTGCTTCGTATATCGTGACGAGATTACGGTTGAGCGTATCACAAGCTTTACGCCCGATGAGCCGCTTTTGGCGGCACTCGTCATGATAGTGCTTTTTGCTCTGAAAAGTGTCAGCTTATTCGTCTACGGCGGTATTCTGTATGCGGCTTGCGGAATAATTTTTCCATTGCCGCAGGCGATTATCATAAATACCGTGGGAACCTTTGTAATGACTATCATTCCTTACCTCATCGGCAGAAAGTCGGGAAGCAAGGCCATTGCAAAACTGACCGAGAAAAGCAGAAAGCTTGAGCTTTTGCACGACGCTTCAAACAGAAACGGCTTTTTCGTGTCATTTTTCGTGCGTATCGTGGGGCTTCTGCCGAGCGACCTTGTGGGGATCTATCTCGGTGCAAGCGGTATCAGCTTCGGTAAATACGTGAGCGGCACGATGCTCGGATTGTTCTCGGCGGTCGTTGCCTTTTCGGTAATGGGTATGAGTGCGGACGATCCCACATCACCTGCCTTTATCATATCTGCGGCGGCCGAGATCGGACTTTGCATACTGTCATTGGTTTTATACTTTGTTTTAGCGCGGAGAAAAAAGAAAAAGGACTGTGCCGACATTAGTCAAACGGAGGAATCAAATTGAACACGGAACGCGAAAAAATCAACATACTCGTTACGCTGGATGCAAATTACATTCCATATCTCAATGTTATGCTCTCGTCGCTGATACATACCAACCGAGAGGTTTTCTTTGATGTGTATCTGCTCCAATCCTCGGTAAAAGATCAGGACACCCTCGAAACCTCCCGAATTCTCGGGGGCAACGGCAGGCTTATTTTGGTAAATGCAAACGAGGTGGAGTTAGAGGACGCACCAACGTCATCCCGGTATCCCAAGGAGATATACTACCGCATATTTGCGGCTAAATATCTGCCTGCGGATCTTGACCGCATTTTATACCTCGACCCCGATATTATCGTAAACGGCGATATACGGGAGCTGTATCACTTGCCGATGGACGAGTATTATTTTGCGGCGGCCTCCCATACCGGACTGCTGATGACAACCTTCAACAGCATCCGCCTCGATATGGATGATAACAGCCCTTATATCAATTCGGGCGTCATGCTGATGAATCTTGAGCTGCTCCGCAAAGAGCAAAACTTCGACGACGTATTCCGCTTCATCAAAAAAAGAAAAGCATTTCTGATGCTTCCCGACCAGGACGTAATAAGCAGTCTTTACGGAAGCAAGATCTACGCCCTCGATACTTATCGCTACAACATGACCGAGAGGCTGTTAAAGCAGCAGATATTTGAACGCGATCTTGATCTGGAGTGGGTAAAAAGTCATTCCGTGATCATTCATTACTGCGGAAGGAACAAGCCGTGGAAGGAAAACTATTCCGGACAACTTGATGTATTTTATAAAGATGCCGTAAGGCGTATGGGCTGAATTTTGAGAGGAGACGGAAAATGCCAACCGAATTTTTTGCGCTGTTGATCGTCGCAACCGTGGTGTCTTTCCTCGGCTTTGGGGTTGAAAATATCCGTCTTTCCTTGACCAAAGGATATATGGATAACCGCAGCGTGCATTTGCCGCACGGTACGGCAAGCTTAATACCGTCGTTTTGTACGTGGTAATGATGCTCCCGGTCATTTCCCCGGAATATCAAACGTGCTTGCGGATATACTTATCATTATCAGCGGAATAGTTATGCTGATGTCCCTTGCTTTATACACAAGATTCTGCACGAAGCCGTTTTTTAATTGCATTTTCTGAGAATAGACTTGATAAGCTCGAAAGAAAGGAAAGCGTAGCATGCGAATTCTGATTTTAAGCTGTAATACGGGCGAGGGTCACAATTCATGTGCAAAAGCACTCAAAGAGGTCTTTGACGAAAAGGGGCATTACTGCGTGATCGAGAATGCTCTTGAATTCGTATCAAAAAACACCTCGACGGTGATTTCAAAGGGGTACACCTTCATTTACAGGCATCTGCCCGGTGCCTTCCGCCTCGGATATAACTTTGCGGAAAAGCATCCGGGTGCATATTATGAAGGTTCGTTATTGTATAAGTACTTTTGCAGGGGCAAACAGCGTCTTGCCGATTATATAGATTCCGGCGAGTTTGATATCGTGATCTGTACCCATGTCGTTGCCGGCATTCTCGTTACCGATGCAAGAAAAGTGTGCGCCACCGAGTTTTTAACCGCTTTCGTCAGTACGGATTACACCTGCAGTCCGACCACCGAGGCTTCCGACCTTGACTTGTATTTCATCCCCGACGATACGCTGAAAAATGAGTTTACCGAATACGGAATACCCGAAGCCAAGCTTGTTCCCGGCGGTATCCCCGTACGGCAGATGTTTCATACAAACACCGATAAAGAGTCCGCCAAAATTGCAGAAGGCATTGATGCGAGCCACCGCCACCTTCTGGTCATGAGCAGCAGTATGGGATGCGGTCCAATTGAAACTCTGGTATTCTTGATTTCCAAATCGCTCCGCGAGGACGAGGAGCTGACGGTCGTTTGCGGTACAAACAAGCGTATGAAGAAAAAGCTCGAAACACTCCACCGTAATTCGCCGAACATCCATATCCGAGGTTACGTTACGGATATGTCCTCGCTGATGGACAGCGCCGATCTGTATCTTACCAAGCCCGGCGGTATCAGTGTGACGGAAGCCAAGCACAAGCGCTTGCCGATGGCGTTCGTTGATGCCGTTGCAGGCTATGAGGAGTATAACCGACGTTTCTTTGTGGAAAAAGGCTGTGCGGTATCGGCAAAAAACATCATCTCTCTTTCCAAGCGTTGTATCGCCATTCTCCGGGACGGCGTCGGACTGTCAAAAATGGAAGCCTGCTTTGACAATGTGGACCGCAATAATTCGGCGCAGTTCATTTGCGAATATCTGACCAATATAATCATCTGCAAAAACCGCATAACAAAGAATCCGTCGCCTCGGTGACGGGCTCTTTCGTTATGAAAACGTCGTTGTTATGCCTCAAATGTGAAAAAAGTGTTAACTTACGATTACAACTATTGCCGATGTTCTCAAAACATGGTATCATATAAGACAGAAATGCCGGGGAGAGAATTTCGTCCCCGGGGACAACCAAAGGAGAACAGTCAATCAATGAAACAAATGAGTTTTCGTTTATTCGCCGTTATTTTGGTTTTGATCATCCTCGCGGCAGTTTGTATTGCTTGCGGTAAGACTGCTGTCGATGACGTGACGACCGAAGAAGAGACTACGCGGCGCGATCTTGTCCGGGAGGAATACGACCCCGCCCTTGATGACAGTAAAGTCGATCTGAGCGCTATCCATACCGTGAATCCCACCACTTGGGTCGCGGTTGACGGCTTGGGTCGCGCGCTTCCCACCAACACCGAAACCGGCAACGTACGGGACGACCGCACGGTTGCCTGCTTCTATTGGACCTGGCACGGCACCATGGCGTCAAGCAACTGTGCTTTCAACAATCAGCAGAATATCGACCGCCTCATTTCCCTCGGCTACACCGAGGACGACTACTGGTCGATGTCCATCGAGGAGCTTCGTGCGCTCGGAGTTTATACTCAGGTTGGCCCATACCATTTCTGGGACGAGCCGGTGTACGGTTATTACGACGGTGACGACGAATGGGTCATCCGTAAGCAGGCGGAGCTGCTCGCCTCCGCAGGCGTGGACGTCGTTTTCTTCGATAACACGAATGGTAATATAACCTGGCTTGAAACCGCCATGAAGGTTATGAAGGTATTCTCGGAGGCAAGAGCGCAGGGAGTTGACGCTCCGTGTGTTTCCTTCATGCTGCCTTTTTCCGCTTCAAGCGATGCAAGAACGCAGGTCAGAGAGCTGTATGCAAACATTTATTCACAGGATTATTGCAAGGACGTGTGGTACGTGCTGGACGGCAAGCCAATGATCATGGCGCACAGCGGATGCCTCAGCGATTACAGCGCGGAGGATAAGGCACTCAAGGACTTCTTTACCTGGCGCGCAAACGTGGCAGGCTACCTTGATAAGGAAAGTGCGGTCGATCAATGGGGCTGGCTCTCCGTTTTTCCGCAGGCGTATTACCACAATGCTGTCGGCGAGATCGAACAAATGAGCGTCGGCGTTGCCGTGAATCACGACTACGTCCGCGGCGTTATCTCCGGCATGAGCAAGCCGAACGTCATAGGACGCACTTGGACATCGCGAGGCATTGATACGCGCGAGAACGCCCTCTATTACGGCGCATGCTTCGCTCAACAATGGGATCAAGCACTCTCCGTTGATCCGAAGGTTGTTTTCGTCACCGGCTGGAACGAGTGGATCGCAATGAGGATCGCCGATTGGGCAGGACGCTACCAAAACATATTCGTTGACCAATATAAGGACGAGTACAGCCGTGACTGCGAGCCGTCTAACGGCCCTATGAAGGACTACTATTATACACAGCTCACCTCCTACATCCGCCGCTATAAGGGCACAGAAGCTATCGAGCAGGCGTCGTGGGAGAAGCTTATCGATGTCAACGGCGGATACGGTCAGTGGGCAAACGTCAGCCCGACCTATACCGATTATGTCGGCCTGCCGGACCGTGATTGCGACGGCTACATAGACCCGGTGACCGGTAATTATCTGCATTACACCAACACCACGGGGCGCAACGACGTCTACGATTGCAAGGTTGCGCGTGATTACGATAACGTTTACTTCATGGTTCGCACGGTCGACGACCTGACCCCCTATACGGACCCGGAGTGGATGCACCTCTATATCAGCACGGGTGACTCCGAACAAAACTGGGAAAACTACGAATACGTCATCAACAAAACGACTCCCGAAGCCGAATACGCATTCGTCGAACGCTTCACGGGCGACGGCTACGCGACGGAGCTTGTCGGCAAGGTTCGGTATAAGGTTACCGGCAACGTCCTTGTCATCGAGGTCCCCAAGCCCATGCTCGGTATTGATGCGGAAGTGCTGGATTTCGTCATTGATTTCAAGTGGACGGACAACACCGGGGTTGACGGAAGCGAGAACGGGGAGAACGAGGGCAACGTCATGCTTTGGTACACCAACGGCGACTGCGCTCCCGTTTCCCGCTTCAACTATCGCTACACCACCTCCGGCTCGGCAGCGCACGACGGAAGCGAGCAGGTTGTCGGATGGTCTTTGATGGATTTCACGTCCGATGAGATAAAAGCGGACTTCGAAGAATACATCCTCCACGCAGTCTGGGGCGTAAACACGGAATTTACCGGCGAAGGCCTTACGATGACGGTCACCGAATCGGGAAGCGACACCAAGTTTGACGCCGCTTACACCAAGGGAACGACCCGTTTTCTGACCGACACCCACAAGTATATTATGATTACGTACAAGACGACCGACGTCACCAAGATAACGGTCTCGGCGGCAGGCGGCAGACAGAGCAGGCCCACACTTGCCCGCGGCGCGGCATTTGAGCTGATTGCGGACGGCCAAGAGCATACCGTCGTATTGGATATGAGTAATGTTGAAGCTTGGGAAAAGGGCTATATTACCCACGTTTGCATATATTTTGACAGCGCCGACCCCGTTGGCAGCGTTTTGAACGTTAAATCCATACAGCTGTTGCGGAATCCGCCGGATTGCGATAATGTTCAAGCGCCGTAATGTTTTTTAGCCGTTTTACAGCCCAAAACCGCATTTTTGCTCACAGACTCCCGAATTTTCGTCGGGAGTCTGTATTTTTATAATTATTGCGGTTGACATTTTTCGATTAGTATGATATAATAACAAGATGAAAAATTATTTAGCTGAAACAGCGAGGACTTGAATATGAAAGAAAGACTTGAAGCCCTGCTCCGAGAGGGCACGGCTAAAATTCAAGCTGCAAGCACGGAAGCTGAACTCCAAGAGGTAAAAGGCGCTCTCCTCGGTAAGCAGGGAAGCGTAACCGAGCTTCTTAAGGAGATACCGAAGCTTGATGTTGCACTTCGCCCCGAAATGGGCAAGGCAGTGAACAACGTTAAAAATCTGTTGTCAGAGCAGATCGAGGGCAGACGCGAGGAGCTTAAACTCAAGGCTTCCGAAATATCCCCCGACTTCGACTGCACCATCCCCGGCATCGAGCCGAAGATAGGAGGCTTGCACCCCATCACGCAGATGTGCTACGACCTCAACGACGCCTTCCGCTCCATGGGCTTTGAGGTGTTCGGCGGTCCCGAGATCACCAGTGAGTACTATGCGTTTGATAATCTCAACTTCCCCCCGAACCACCCTGCGCGCGAGAGCATGGATACTTATTGGCTTGAGGGTCACGACAGCGGTGCGGCAAACGACAAGCTCTGCCTGCGCCCCCACCTGACCGGTGACAGCGTCCGCTATATGCAGACCCATAAGCCCCCCTATCGCTTCGTGTATCCCGGACGTGTTTACCGCAACGAGACCACCGACGCACGCCATGAGCGCGCCTTCTTCCAGTACGAGGCCTTGATCGTTGATAAGGATTTCACCTATACCGCAGGTAAGGTAATGATAAAGAGCATCCTCTCAAAGGTATTCGGTCAGGACGTTCCCGTACGTATGCGTGCGGGCTTCTTCCCGTTCGTAGAGCCGGGCTTTGAGATCGACATGGGCTGCCTCGTTTGCGGCGGCAAGGGCTGCAGCGTTTGCAAGCATGTCGGTTGGATTGAGATAATGCCCGGCGGAACGCCCCACCCGAACGTTCTCCGCGCCGCAGGACTTGACCCCGATGAGTACACCGGCTTCTATGTGAATATAGGCCTTGACAGACTGGTTATGATGCGTTACGGTGTTGACGACGTTCGTCTGTTCCACAGCACCGACCTCCGCTTCCTAAAGCAGTTCAAATAAGGAGGGAAGTAAAGATGAAGTTATCACTTAATTGGATAAAGGATTACGTAAAGCTCCCCGACGATATGGATCTCTCCAAGCTCGCGTACGACCTGACCATGTCCACGGTTGAGGTCGAGGGCGCGGAGAATCTTGCCGAGCGATTCGACAAGATCGTTGTTGGCGATATCCTTGAGGTTTTGCCCCATCCCAATGCAGACAAGCTCCGCGTTTGCCGCGTAGATATCGGCGACGGCGAGGTAAAGGAGATCGTTTGCGGCGGCTCAAACCTCGAAGTCGGCATGAAGGTAGTTGTTGCTTGCCCCGGTGCAATGGTTCGCTGGCACGGCGAGGGCGAGCCTGTTGAGATAAAAAACACCAAACTTCGCGGCGTCGCAAGCTTCGGTATGATATGCGCGGCTGTTGAGGTAGGGCTTGATGATCTCTTCCCCTCGGAGGACGAGCACGGCATCATGGACGTCACCTCCTTCGGTGCGCCTGCCGGAACTCCCTTGGCAGAGGCGCTTGAGCTTGACGACATCATCCTCGAGATAGACAATAAGTCCATGACCAACCGCCCCGACCTTTGGGGTCACTACGGTATCGCGCGCGAGCTTGCCGCTCTTTACGACCTGCCTCTCGTTGAGCTTGAGAAGTTCGTTCCCGACTGCACCGAGACCTACGACGTTCGTATCATCGATAACGAGCGTTGTCCCCGATACATCGGTTCACGTATTGAAGGCCTCGGCGTTAAGCCTTCACCTTTTGAGATGCAGAGCCGCCTGTGGCGCGTCGGTCTGCGCCCCATCAATGCTCTCGTTGACATTACCAACTACGTAATGCTTGCCACGGGTCAGCCCACCCACGTTTTCGATTACAACCACATTATCGACCATATTGAAGTCCGCCGCGCAAACGAAGGTGAGACGCTCCGGCTTCTCAACGATAAGGAGCTTAAGCTCTCTACCGATGATCTCGTGATTGCCGATGCAGAGGGCGCAGTCGCACTTGCCGGCGTTATGGGCGGAGCAAAGGATTCCGTCCTTCCCGATACGACCGGTGTTATCCTTGAGGTTGCAAACTTCGACTCTCGAGGCGTTCGCAGAACGGCACTTCGCTATGACAACCGCACCGAGTCCTCGTCCCGGTATGAGAAGGCGATCGATCCCGAGCGTTGCGATCAGGCTCTTTCTCTCGCGATGAAGCTCTTCTCGGAGCTTTATCCCGAAATGAAGGTCACTGCCTTCAACGATCTCTATCCGAACAAGCTCGTTCGTAAGGAGATAGACGTTGAGTTTGAATGGCTTGACCGCCGCCTCGGTAAGAGGATCCCTCAGGATATCGTTGCCCGTAAGCTCGGCACCATGGGCTTCGACGTGACCTTCACCGAAAGCGGCATGCACATCATCGTTCCCACTTGGCGCTCCACCGGTGACGTCTCCATCAAGGCGGACATCATGGAGGAGGTCGCCCGTATGTACGGCTATGAGAACTTTGAGGCCACCACGATAACGACCTCGTTTGACGGCGCGATCAATCAGCTTGAGGTTGACCTTGTGCGTCGCGTCAAGGAGTATCTTGCATTCCGTTGCAACATGCAGGAGATTTTCACTTATCCTTGGATGAGCGAGGAATTTGTTCACGCGATCATGCCCTCCACGGAAGGTATTCTCGCACTCTCAACACCTCCGTCACCCGAGGAAAAGTATATCCGCTGCTCGCTTCTTCCCAATATCTGCAAGGCGATCGTCAGAAATGAGCGCAATTTCGACGAATTCGATATCTTTGAAGAAGCGCAGATATTCCTCGACGGCAATTATACTTCCGACTATCCCGGCGAGAAGCTCCCCGAGCAGAAGAAGCATCTCGGATGTGCTTTCGTAGGCTCGCCGGACAATATTGCAGAGCTTTTCCGCAAGGCCAAGGGCGTTATCGGCATGATGCCGAGATACACCCACATGGAAGCTTACACCTTTGAAAAGAGGGAGAAGCCCTATTGGGCGGATGAGACCGTATGGCTCAATATCGTTCTTGACGGGAAGAAGATAGGCGACCTCGCACTTCTTTCCAAGAAGTCCGCGCTGGCTTGCGGCATTAAGGTGCTCTCTGCAGTTCTCGTGGAGATCGATATGGACGCTCTCGTTCCGCTTAAATCCAGAACCAACCGCTTTGCTCGTTTACCCGAATTTCCGAGAAACGAATATGATATTTCGTTCCTCGTTGAAACCTCCGTCAAGTGGGATGACATCCGCACTTGCATAAAGCTCAACGACCTCCTTAAGGACGTTAAGTTCGTTGACGAGTACAAGGGCAAGCAGATCCCGGCAGGCAAAAAGTCCGTCACCATCCGTCTTGTTATCGGATCGGATGCCAAGACCCTCACCGGTGCCGAGATCGAGCAGGTCGCAAACAGCACCCTCAAAAAGCTCTCCAAAGTCCTCGGCGCGGATATCCGTACCGTATAAAATTAAAGAACCGAGCCGCGGCTCGGTTCTTTTCTATTGACAAAACTCGGCAAATGGTGTATAATGGTCATAACAACATTTTGGGGGAAGAACCATGAAAAAGTATTTTCTTCGAGCAGGCGCTCTGATGCTTGCGCTTATCACAGTTCTGCCGGTATTTGCGGCATGCAACCGGGATGAACCCGCCGTAACGACGGATCCCGTCACCACCGAAGCACCCGAAACCGAAATAGTACGGGAGCAATTCGTCATCAACTCCGAAAATGCGGAAGAGGTCGATCTTGTCCGCTCGGATAAGCTTTCCGATTCGTCCGTGATCACGGACCTCTTCGTTCAGTTCAGGAAAAAGACGGAAACGCTGTTCGGTAAGCAGTTCGGCGTAAAGACGGATTTCATATCTCCCGACAAGACCGTTGATGCCGAACAGATTGAAATACTTATCGGTGATACCACGCGAGAGGAAAGCATCGCGTTGAACGAAAAGCTCAAAGCGGCGGGAAAGTACGCGTACGGCGTTACCGTTACGGGTAAAAAGATCGCCGTCAGCGGTTCAAGCGTATATTTGATCTTTAAGGCTCTCAATCATCTCATTTTCGACCTCGCCTCAAAGGACGAGAGCGGAAATTATATTATTCAATTTACGGACGGCTATGAGTTCATCCAAACCGCGGAGTCCGACTATCCCGAGCCTCGCGAGGTTATCGGCTCCGGCAGAGAATATGCTTTCTATACGATAGAGAAACTTGCAAGCATCCAAAGAAAGCAGTATTTTACGGTCGTACAGGGCGGCGGAAGTGACGGAAAATACGCTTATGTCGCGCTTATTGACAAGAGAACTACGCCGGAAACGGGAATCATTTATAAATACGATATGGAAACGTGGGAAAGAGTTGCCACCTCTGATACGCTTCCCTCGGCACACACGAATGACATTGCATACGACTCCAAAAACAACCGCCTCGTGATTTCATACTGCTCGGCAACGGACGGCTATCGCGGCATAGTCACGGTCGACGCCGATACGCTTGAATTTATTGAGTACATCTACTCTCCTACGGTAAACCGAGGCGTTTGCTATCTTCCGGACACCAATCAGTACATTTTTGCGGTAAACTATGAGTATTACCTGACGGATGAAAACTTCAACACAATAAGGACGATCCCGGACGGTTATCCGCAGCTGACCACGCAGGGCGTCTATTGCGACGGCGATCTGATCTACGATCCGCGTTGGAATTCAAAGGCAGAATATCAAATTATATCCGTAAACTCAATGAGCGGCGATTTTATCGGAGCCGTTCCGCTTTACGGTATACAGGGAGAGCCTGAAAGCATTTTCCGCGACGGCAATTCATTCGTCATGAACTGCGGCGGCTCGATGGCTTTCTTCCGCATCGCGCTTTTGTATAAATCCTGGTGGGAACAATAACGAAATCGAGGGAACATCCACCGATGCTCCCTCGATTTTACATTTGCTATTGTAAATTGAGGAAAATTATGCTATAATTAAAATAATAACGCTGGTTTGGAGAAGTTCAATGGAAAACAACTCTAAAGAAATGAATAAGAGCATGCGCCGTGCCGTGACGGCGGAAAAGCTCACGGAAATGTTACGTGAGATAGATATTTCGGCGGCAGTTGATGACAGCGGCGCATATTCCGCGGTTGCGCGCCTTACTGCGCTGTTCGATCACGGCACGTTCTCGCGTATGGGAGCGTATATTAACCGTTCAAGCTATCCCGACGAGCCTGCCGGTGTCATTTGCGGTTATGGTGCCGTCGGCGGAAGGCTGGTTTATGCTTTCGCTCAGGACAGCTCACGAATGGATGGTGCGTTTGATGCCGGGATGGGTAAGCTCATATGCGACCTTTACGATGCAGCTCTTCACAACGGCGCACCCGTGGTGGGTATTTTCGATTCAAACGGTGCTTGCATATACGAGGGAGCGAGGATGCTTTCCGCCCTCGGAAGAACGTTCAAAGCCAATTCAGCCGCATCGGGCGTCGTTCCGCGCATTGCAATCGTCCCCGGTACTTGCACGGGAAGCCACGCTGTCCTTGCTTCGTCATTTGATTTCCTCATATCACTTTCGGGTGAGAAGCAAAAGAGTGAAATATACGCCGTTTCGCCTTTTTTGAACGGTGTGCAATTCGACCCGGCATCCGAGGGCATCTCTTGCTTTGCCGCGGCTGACGAAGCCGAACTGTACAGGTACGCGCGAAAGCTGATATCCTTCATCCCGTCAAATTGCAAAGAGGGAACGGCAATCGACCCGGAGGTCTCGGAATACGAGCTTTCGCGCTCCGCCGATCTCAAGGGCCTTTGCGGAGAAGAGCTTATCGGTGAAATCTCGGACAGAAAGAATTACATTCGGCTGTTTGCGGATTACAGTCCCGAGATAGCTGCAGGCTTTGCCTCGGTTGGAGGCGTCGCATGCGCCTTTATCGCTTCAGACAGAACGCATAAGGACGGCGCACTCACTCCGTCGGCATGCAAGGTGATTGCGAGACTGCAAAGCTTTGCCGATTCGTACGCCATGCCGCTCCTTGCCTTCGTAGATTGTCCCGGCTTGGACGACTCCGTTACGGATAACGCAAAATACCTTGATGCTCTCGCTTCAGTAGCGGATGCTTTCTGTTTTTCAACCAATCCGAAGATCTCGGTCGTCATCGGCAGGGCATACGGTCCCGGATTTGTGTATATGTGCTCAAAGTCCTGCGGCGCCGATATCTCCTTTGCGCTCACCGATGCTTGCATCAGCGCCCTGTCTCCCGAGTCATCCGTTGCTCTGGTCTGGAATGACCGCATCAAAGAAAACGATCTCGTTTCAAGCCGCGAAATGCTTGAGCTTGAATGGCGCGAAAAGCTCTCCTCGCCCAATGATGCCGCATTATGCGGTGAGATAGACGACATTCTGACCCCGTCCGAGCTTCGTCCGCGTGTGGTTTCCGCGCTCCACATGCTCTTGGGTAAGACGTCCTTTGAGGCGTCTCGGAAAAAGAGGTGAGAGCATTGGCTTTTCTTGAAGCATCCTTGACTTTGCCCAAGGAGGGAATTTTCGTTATCGTCGGAATCTGCGTGCTCGTGGCGCTCTACGCCGTTCTTTCCCTCGTAAAATCAAAGAAAAAGAAGGAACAACTCCCCGGGGTCATCGAAACGCCTCCGGAGCCTGAAAAGAAGGAAGAGAAAGAAAGTGAAGCTTTCCGCCCGGTGGTGTTTGTCAGAACGAATTGCCGTACCATAGGTGAACGGGAAGAGAAGAAAGAAGAAAACAATGACAGCGAACAAACAAACTCTTAAAATCTCAAGCGACATCCTCTCAACCGAAAGGCTTGATGAGATTGAAAAAGAGGGCTATTACGCCCTCGATGCTTGGAATGCCAAAACGGTATCGGAGTGCCTTTTTTCCTTGAACACAGACCCGTGGGACTATCTCGGCGACCTTCGCCGGGGGCTTGTAAATACCAAGCTCCGTGTCACGCTCGCCGGTCAGGCGCTGATGGGGTGCAGGCATTTTTCGGATGAGACGGTTGAAGCCTTTATAGCTGTTCTTGCGGACAAGGGAACGGATATCGTGCGAGTTTACGATCCTCTCAACGACCCGAGAAACCTCGAAACTGCAATGAGAGCAATAAAAAAATACGGTATGACGGCGCAGGCGGCGATGGTGTTTGCCGAGATTCCGGTTTATTCACCCTCGTTCTTCGCCGGATATGCCGCACAGCTTGCCTCAATGGGCGCGGATTCTGTTGCCGTTTGCGGTCTTGACGATCCTTATATTACGCGCGAGCTTGTTTGCGCTGTCAAAAAAGCAATCTCTCTGCCGCTTGCCGTAACGGGTATGACCGAGGAAATATGCGTCATAGCACTTGATGCAGGTGCGGATTTCGCGGAGCTTTGCGATAAAATCGAGTTTTCGTCACAAATTGGCGACGAGCTGGAAGCAATACGAGCCGAGGCGGGCTTTGTGCCCCTTGCCGAACCTATCACAAATGTTTTATATACTCAGGCAGTCACTAATCTCGGCGGAAGATACACCGAGATCTCACCCGACTTCAAAGCCCTGGTGCTCGGCAAATACGGCAGAACGCCTGCTCCGATCGACGGGGACTTCTCAAAGAAAATTTGCGGTGACGAACACGCGATTTTGGTGCGCCCCGCAGACCTCTTGGAAGGGGAATACGACGCCGCAAGAGAAAAGCTGGCACCGTATTACGAGGACGGGGAGGACATCCTCACCTATTTGATTTTCGGAGTTAATACGCTTTCATTCTTTGAATACCGCAAAGCAAAACGCTATCACCTTGATTTGCCGCACGCAGACCCGATCCGCGGTATACACACGATATAAAAAGTGCCGACTGAATGAAAGGAAAGGCCATGCCGGGAAGGATGAAATTATCATAGTTGGAGAAAAAATGACAAAGAATAAAAGTGCCGTGGCAGTTTTATATGCGCTGTTGGCGGCGGTGTTTTATGCAATAAATACACCATTCTCAAAAATACTGCTTAATGATGTTCCGGCAACGTTTATGGCGGCGTTTCTATACATGGGTGCAGGCTTTGGCGTAGGAATCATGTATTTATTCCACATCAAGAAAGAAGCCAAACCGGAGAGACTTACCAAAAAGGATTTGCCATATACAATTGGCATGATAGCCTTGGATATTCTGGCTCCGATACTCCTGATGATCGGTATCAACGTTGGTTCTGCATCAAATGCATCCTTACTTGGAAATTTTGAAATCGTAGCGACAACGGTTATTGCTCTTTTGATTTTTAAGGAAACCGTGTCGGGAAAGCTTTGGACAGGGATAGCTTTTATTACTATATCGAGCCTTATCCTTTCATTTGAAGGAAACGGGAGTTTTCAGTTTTCTTACGGTTCGCTATTTGTTATCTTGGCGACTTTGTGTTGGGGTCTCGAGAATAACTGCACAAGAAAGATCTCGGAAAAAAGTACCTATGAGATCGTTGTATTAAAGGGCGTTTTCTCCGGGGGCGGCTCTTTCCTGATAGCTTTGATCATTGGAGAACGACTGCCGAATGTGAAATGTATTCTATACGCTATGGCATTGGGATTTATAGCATACGGCCTCAGTATTTTTCTTTATGTAAGAGCGCAAAGAGATTTAGGAGCATCTAAGACAAGCGCTTTCTATGCGGTTGCACCATTTATCGGAGCATTTCTTGCGTTTGCAGTCAATGGAGAAAAACTTACTTGGGTGTATTTTGCAGCATTGGTGTTTATGCTGATAGGAAGTGCTTTTGTTGTTTATGATACTTTGGTAAAGAATCACAACCACAAATAGGTAGAGAATTTTGCTTCTCTACCTATTTTACTTCCGTACGAAGTGCGTACCAATCGGCACTTTTTTATTTTTTGTCGTCATCGTTCTTCTTGGCCATTCCGGCGATGTATACCTTGAAGCGGTGCGAGCATTGGGGACAGCAAACGCTGTGCTCGCCCGGCTTTTTCGGCAGTCGCAGAACCGCCTTGCAGTTCTTGCACCTGCGGTAAACATGCGTCTTGCGGTCGCGGAAGCGGTCACGCTGAAGACGGAAAAACGCGGTGAATTTCTTCGTCATGCGCAAAAAATCCGCGTTCTCCTTGCGCCTTTTGTAAAGGTTTTTGGAGAAACAACGCCAAAACGACCAAATGATCAGCGTCAGGTATATCGCGCTGATTATCAGCTTTGCGACGCCGCCAAGAAACAGGCTTGCAATGAGTAAGACGAAAGAAACCAAGACGCTGAAGTTATACAGCTCGTCGACGCCGTTGCGCCCCTGCATAAATGCCCAAATCTTTTCGCGGAAGGGAGTTTTGTTTTTCATAGAATTACTCCTGAATGATGTTTGAAATGCGAAGGGACGACAAAATTTTGCCGTCCCTTAAAGTGCAAATTACTTTTTGAGGTTATCGCGAATCTCGGCAAGCAGAGCCGTCTGCTCCATGAGAGATGCGCGGAAAGCCGCCTCCTCAGCCGCCTTAGCTGCTGCCGCCTCGGCTGCTGCCGCTGCTGCCGCTTCAGCCTCTGCCGCTGCCTTGGCATCTGCCTCGGCCTTTGCAATAATCTCCTTTTCGTTTGCCTTGTCGCGAATCGTGTTGATTACTCTGACAACGCAGAAGATGCAGAAAGCAATGATAAGGAAAT
>JBJDZD010000018.1:0-3617 GCA_051867815.1 Eubacteriales bacterium
TCGAATTCCATAGTCCGCTTTTCTTTTTGACACCGTCGGCGCAAAAAGAAAAGCTCGCAAAAGAAAAACGCCATGGATAATTTCGCGCTCTGCGGAGCGCGACCAAGGCTCCGCGCCTTGGATGGCGCCGCCTTTTGAAAAAGGCGGGCGAAAACTTTTCATCATTTGGTTTGTGCGTAGGTCGGCATCGTGCGAAAACTTTTCGCTATTTGGTTCTTGCGTCTTTCGTCATTTTTTCAGCTCGGTTTTACGATAACTATCACGCCGTTTTCAAAATATCCGGTATAGCTGGGGCGGCCGGTGGGCCACGTGTACGTACCGTAGCCGTTCATATTGCCGTTTGCAAAATCGCCGGTATAGGTTTCGCCGTTCGCCCAGGTATATTTTCCCTTGCCGTGGCGCAGGTCGCCCTTGAATTCGCCCTCGTAAACGTCGCCCGTGGCATACACGTACTTTCCGCTGCCCTCCTTGACGCCCTCAACGAAATCGCCCTCGTAAACGCTTCCATCCGCGGCAATATGAATGCCCTTACCGTGGCGTTTATCGTTCTTGAACTCGCCCTCGTAAACACTTCCGTCCGCGGCCGTGTACTTGCCGTAGCCTTCCTTGACGCCGCCTATCAGCTCTCCCTCGTAAACGTCACCGCCGGCAAAGGTAAACTTTCCCCGTCCGGTCAGCTCGTCGGCAACGAAATCGCCCTCATAGCTGTCTCCGTTTTTCCAAATGATCGTGCCATACCCCTGACGGCGATAATTTCCGTCAAAGCCTCCGACATAGACCGTGCCGTCGGAATAGGTGGCGGTTCCCTTCTCCGCGTCGATCACCATCTGGATGCCGTTCGCAAAATACAGCGTGCCCGAAGTCAGGTTGCCGTCCTTGTCGATAAGTCCGACGTATTTCAGCTCCTCGCCGCTCTCCAGCCTTACGGTGGTGTTGCTCAGACCGCTCATTCGCGCGACAAGAAGCGCCAAAAGCAGGACTGCCATTGCCGAGACCACGATGACGGCAAAGACCGTGAAAGGCTGAACGCGGCGGAATTTTTTGTTTTTATGTCCCATTTCATTTAACCGTTAAGCATGCCGACGAAATTGTCGAGCATCTGCATGATATCGGGCAGGAAAAAGAGGATCGCCCAAAGCAAAACTATCGAAGCTAATGTTATGATAATTGCGGAAAGGATGCCCGTTCCCTTCTTTTCAAAGCGCATAGACGCCGTGAATTGCTTATCCTCGGGGATGTAAAAGTGCGAGGTCGCGAAATCGTGGCGAAATTCGGGTGCCGCAAAGGGCGCGACCTTTACACCGTCTGCCGCCGCTCGAGCCTCGTATTCACCGCGAGACAGCTCTCGCGCGAAATAAAACTCCTCGGCTTCCACACAACGCACAAGTCCACGGTAAATATTGCCCGATCTCAGCGCCGCGCGAATCGAAGAATTCTTCATAAACCCAAGCTCGGCAAGGGTCTTTGCGCTCTGCGGCGTGGTGCATTTCTCATCTATGAGCGAGCGGACGAACGCGCCGTAAATTCGGCTGTTGAAAATCGTGATATAGGACGCAAGAATGATACCGACTACCATACCTATGATTATGCTTCGCAGGTTTACAAACGCATAGTCGCCGAAGCCGAGATTTTCGTAAATGCCCATATCGAGCGCAAAAATCTCGTCAAGTATCTCTAAAAAATTAAAATCCGATGCGGAATCAAGTAAAAATTTCATTTTGATCTGATTTTTGTGGTGAGTGTTTTACAGGTTGAAAATATCGGGGCCGCAGATTGCAAGCAGAAGTTCGGATAGGTCATCGGTATCGTCAAAATCAATCTCGATCCGACGCTTTCCGACACCGAGATCCTTAATTTTGACGCGGCGGCCGCTAAGCTCGACCGCGCGGCGCTCCAGCTGCTCCATGTAAACTGCGGTCTGCTCGTCAACCTCGGGGACGGGCTTCGGCGGCGTTAACGGTCTATTGAGCCTTTTGACTTCCGCTTCAAGTGCGCGGACTGAAAGGCCCTCCGCGACCGCGCGGTTTGCGAGATTGGGAATGACGGATCTGTCGTTAAGACCAAGCAGCGTGCGCGCGTGGCCGGCGGAAAGCTCGCCATCGGCGACAAGCGCAAGGACGGCATCGGGAAGCTCAAGCAGACGGAGCGCGTTTGCAACTGCCGGGCGTGACCTGCCCACCTTCTGCGAGACTGCCTCCTGCGTCATTCCGAAGCGCTCTATGAGAGCGTGCAGACCCATAGCTTCTTCAACGGGGTTGAGATCCTGGCGCTGAATATTCTCAACGAGGGAGACCTGCGCGGCGGCAAGCTCGTCGCCGTCGAAGATAACGCAGGGGATCTCACTCAGACCCGCCATCATCGAAGCTCTCCAACGGCGCTCACCGGCAATTATACGGTAAGTTCCGGCAAGGAGTCCGCTTTCGGTGACCAAGATAGGCTGCAAAAGACCGTATTCCGCGATCGAGGCCGAGAGCGAGGCAAGCTCCTCCTCTCCGAATACCTTACGCGGCTGGTCGGGGTTCGGCTCAATGTCCGTAATGCGTATCATCTGTGCCGGGTTCTTCTTCGTATCTATGAAATTGTCCTCAAAGAGCGAATTGAAGTCTCTGCCGAGACCGGATTTCTTAACTTTTGCCATATTATACCTCTGTTTCTATATTATGTCATATTCTCTCTATTAACTCGTTAGCAACATCTAAATACTCGCGTGCTCCGCGGCAATTTGGGTCATGATAATACACCGGCATTCCGAATGAGGGCGCTTCCGAAAGGCGAACACCGCGTGAAATTGCCGTTGAAAAGAGCTTTTCGTAGTAATGCTTTTTTAGCTCGGCTACTACCTGCGAGGTCAAGAGCAATCTGCCGTTATACATGGTCAGCAAAATTCCGGTAACGGTAAGATCCTTGTTATACTTCTGCTTGATGCGCGAAACGGTTATAACGAGCTGTGAAAGACCCTCAAGCGCGTAAAATTCGCATTGCATGGGGATAACAACTCCGTCCGACGCCGCCAAAGCGTTGACAGTCAACATTCCCAGTGAGGGGGGACAGTCAATTATGATATAATCAAACTCCTCTTTCAGCGGTGTAAGTGCTTCTTTGAGGATGAATTCGCTGTCTTCGATGGAAAAAAGGTCGAACTCCGCGCCTGCAAGCGAAATTGTGGACGGGATCAGCCAAAGATTGTTAAAATCCGTCTTGATAATCGACTGTTTTGCAATCTCATACGGGGTCTTCCCTGCTCCAACCTCTGATGCAAGCAATATTTCGCGAACGGTATGTTTAAGTCCCTTTTTTTGCACTCCGACGCCACTCGTGGTGTTTCCCTGGGGGTCAAGATCGACCATAAGCACCTTTTTTTCCAAAAGTCCGAGTGATGCGGCTGTATTAACAGCGGAAGTGGTCTTACCTACTCCGCCTTTTTGGTTTGCAAACGAAATGATTTTTCCCATTGAAGCAATCCTTTCATAGATATGTACAATAATTATATCATGAAATATATCGGAAATCAAGACTATATTGTAAATTACAAAAAAAGGTGATGTTTCACGTGAAACATCACCTCAGACCGCTGACAAAGGGTTCAGGACTTAAGTTCTGAACCTTTTGTCGTACTT
>JBJDZD010000019.1:0-19252 GCA_051867815.1 Eubacteriales bacterium
TTCGCGACAGCTTGTATATTATACCACTTCTCTACCCTCTTGTCAACACTTTTTTTGATTTTTTTCAAATATTTTTATGATTTGTATCTTTTGCCGTCAATTTTGACAATTTGGTTGCTCCCGGTTGTGCAATTTGACGAAGTAAATCGACACAAATCGCAAATTTCCCCTTGATTTCTTGATTATTATATAGTATAATATATAATGGTATTATATCATATGAATGATATTCGGGAGGTTAACATGCAGCTTCAGAAAAGAATTTTGACGGTCAGCTCGGCAAATATGGACTTCGTCATGGGAGTTAGCGGGATCCCCAAGGCAGGCGAAACACGTGCGGAAAGCGGCTCGTATTCCTTTGTTCCCGGCGGAAAGGGCGCAAATTCCGCAGTTGCAATACGCCGTCTCGGCGGCGACAGCATTTTCTGCTGCCGTCTGGGCAAGGATGCAAACGGTTCGATACTGCACAGCATATATAAAAAGGAAGGAATCGACACGCGCTTCATCACGGTCGACCCCACCGCGGTCACGGGGCTTGCCGCCATAATGGTCGAGCCAAGCGGCGCAAACCGCATCATCCTCTACCCCGGCGCAAACACACGGATAACGCGCGAGGACATTGACGAGGCTTTCACGAGCCGTCCGGATGCGCTGCTTATGCAGCTTGAGATATCCGAGGATGCCGTCATGCACGCGGCGTGGACCGCTTACGACAAGGGCATCCCCATCATTCTCGACGCCGGCCCGGCAAACAAGGACTTCCACCTTGAGGATCTGCCTCCGCTTGAGATCTTTTCGCCCAACGAGACCGAATGTGAGATCTTCACGGGTATCAATCCCACCAATCCCGACAACTGTCTGCGTGCCGCAATGGCACTGCAGAAGCTCGTCGCCGCAAAATACTACGTCATCAAGCTCGGCGCACGCGGATGCTACATATACGACGGCAAGTATTATCATTGCCTGCCGGCATACGGTGTGAACGCCGTTGACACAACCGCCGCGGGTGACGCATTCACCGGTGCTCTGGCGCTTGAATATCTGCGCTCGAACGACATCGTACGCGCCGGACAGTACGCCAACGTGGTCGGTGCGCTTGCGGTCAGCAAAAAAGGCGCGTTGCCGTCACTCCCGACCGAGGATGCGGTCGCACGATTCATTGAAGAAAAAGTAATCAGACTATAAAAGAGGATACTATGACTGAAATCAACAATCTGATCCGCGCTCTGCTCGACCACGCAGAGACCTGCGGCCTTTTGCACCGCGACGACCGCACATACTGTGCAAATCTCATCTGTGCCGAGCTGGGACTTGGCGAATTCTCGGACGGTAAAGCGGAAGGCGAGCCGGCTCTTCATGAAATCCTTGACGGCATTTGCGACTACGCCGTCGCGCACGGTTTGATCGATGAAGGAATCACCGCGCACGATCTTTTCGACACAAAGCTGATGGGACTGCTCATGCCCCGTCCGAGTGAGGTCACGGCGAAGTTTCGCGCTCTTTACGCGGAAAGTCCGAAGGCGGCAAGTGACTGTTTTTACCGTCTTGCCATTGATTCAAACTACATCCGCGCCGACCGCATAGCAAAGGACCGCCGCTGGACGGTCGATTCGCGCTACGGCAAGATCGATCTCTCCATCAACCTCTCCAAGCCCGAAAAAGACCCTCGCGCGATCGCGGCGGCAAAGTCCGCGCCCCAATCCGACTATCCGAAATGCCTGCTTTGCACGGAGAATGTCGGTTTTTCGGGCAACCAAACCAAGCCGGCGCGCCAGAATCTGCGCCAGATCCCCCTCACGCTGGGAGGCGAGGAGTGGTTTTTGCAATATTCACCCTATGTTTACTACAACGAGCATTGCATCGTACTCTCCGGCACGCACACGCCCATGAAGATCTGCCGCACCACATTTGCACGTCAGCTTGACTTCGTCAGCGCCCTGCCCCACTACTTCATCGGCTCGAATGCCGATCTGCCCATAGTGGGCGGCTCGATTCTCGCGCACGACCACATGCAGGGCGGCTGTTACACCTTCCCGATGGAGCGCGCACGGGTCATTCTGCCCGTAAAATTCGATAAATTTCCCGAGGTGGAGGCAGGCATCGTGGATTGGCCGATGTCCGTGCTTCGTCTGCGCTCGGCAAGCAAGGAAGCACTTATCGAGCTTGCGGACCACATCAGAATTTCTTGGTCGGGTTATTCCGACGAGGAAAACGGCGTCGTTGCTTACACGGACGGCACACCGCACAACACGATCACGCCCATTGCGCGCCGCCGCGGCACCGACTACGAGCTTGATATCGTTCTGCGCAACAACCTGACCAGCAACGAGCATCCCCTTGGCATATACCATCCGCACCGGGACAAGCACAACATCAAGAAGGAAAACATCGGACTTATCGAGGTCATGGGACTTGCCGTTCTGCCTGCCAGACTGAAATCCGAAATGGCGCGCCTCGGCGAGCTGATCTTAGCGAACGCCGACGTTTGTGCCGACCCCGACTGCGCAAAGCACGCCGATTGGCTTGCCGGCTTCCGTGACCGCTACACCTTCACCCCCGACAACGTTGAGGATATCCTGTATTCCGAGATCGGCGCGACCTTCGTTGCCGTGCTTGAGGATGCGGGAGTTTACAAGGCGAGCGCCGAGGGACGCGCGGCGTTCATGAGCTTCATCCGTGCGTCGGGCGGCGAAGAAAAGTAATTCCTGCCGCGTTTTTCAACTTTTCCTACATTATATATATATAGGAACGCAAACGAGCCGGGCGGAACCGTCCCGATCAAATCCGCAAAATTTTCCGAGGATAAAAATGATAAAGATCTTACATACGGGCGATCTTCACCTTGACTCGCCCTTCGTCGGCGTTGACCTGCCGACCGGCGAGCGCCTCCGCAGCGAGCTTCGCCGAATCTTCACCAATATAGTGGAGCTTGCCGCGGAGCACGATATGCTCCTCATTGCCGGCGACCTCTTTGACTGCGGCTTCGTCAGCCCCGATACGCTCGCCCTCGTTCGCGACCGTCTCGCGGACTACGCAAAGCCCGTCGTCATTGCGCCCGGCAACCACGACCCATACTCGCCCGGCAGTATCTGGGCGGCCGTTTCGTGGTCGGAGAACGTCATGATATTTGACCGGCAGGAGCTTTCAACCTTCCGCTTCAATATCGGAGACACCCCCGTTTCGGTTCACGGCTGGGCGTTTGCCTCGTCCGCGCTTGAGCGCTCGCCTCTTGCGGACGGTCTTGTGCCCGACCGCGGTGCGGTCAATATCATCTGCGCGCACGCGGACACCGCTTCCCCGATATCGAAATACGCCCCCACGCCGCTCTCCCTTTTTGCGGCTTCCGGCTGTGAATACGCCGCGCTCGGTCACATCCACAACGCCCCCGATATCGCCGTCGCCGGCAACACCACCGTTGCGTACTGCGGCTTCCCCGAGGGACGCTCATTTGACGAAGAGGGCGACGGCAGTGTTCTTTCCGTCACCTTGGAGGACGGCAAAATGCCCGCCGTCAGCCGCATCACGACCTCGACCCACAAGTACCTGACCCGTCATCTTGACGTCACCGGCTGTGAGACCGACCGCGATATTGCCGATAAGCTTATCTCTCTTGCATCCGCCGAGGCATGGGACGGGAACGTTTCGCTCAAGGTCTACCTTGAGGGCAGCATTCCGCCCGATTACAGCCCGAATTTTGCGCAGATCGAGGCACTTGCGGCGCTTCCGCTCTGTTCCCTGCAACTGCGCAACCGCACCTCGCCCGTTTTCGGTGCCGAGTACCTTGCGAACGACTTGACCATAAAGGGCGAGCTGTACCGCACGCTTCTGCCCCGCCTTTCCTCGCCCGACGAAGCCGAGCGCACGCTTGCCGCAGATGCTCTGCGCATCGGCCTGCTCGCCCTCGACGGCAGGGCGTTTCTTTGAGGAGGCGGCGCAATGATAATAAGGAAGATAACTATAGTCTCATTCGGAACGCTTCGCGGTTTTTGCGCCGAGCTTAAGGATGGGCTGAACATAATTTCCGGCGCGAACGAATCCGGAAAAAGCACCATACTCGCCTTCATCCGCTTCATTTTCTACGGTCTGCCCTCGCGCCGAAGCGAGGACGGTGTGGTTGAACACGAACGCGCGCTCTCATGGGCGGACGGCACCGCCGAGGGAAGCCTTGAATTCGAATGTGAGAGCGGCGCTTATCGCATCGAGCGCCGCGGCATCCGCTCCGACAACCGCGACGGATACAGCGAAAAATGTGCCATCATCGACCTTGCGACAGGTTCTGCCGTTCGTCGCGGCGAAATTCCCGGGCAGGTATTCTTCGGCGTTCCGGCAGAAGTTTACGACAGCACCGCTTCGGTCAAGCAACAGTCGCTTTCCGCTCTTTCGGGAAGCGAGATCGGCTCGTCCATTGAAAACATTCTCTTTTCAGCCGACGAATCCGTTTCAACCGAGCGTGCGCTCTCACGCCTCAATACCGCGCGCCGACAGTTTAAGCTCCAGCGCGGAAACGGCGGTAAAATAAGCGAGCTGAGCGCGGAGCGCGACGCCCTGCGCCGCCGTCTGATAGAAGCCGAGGAAGCATCGAAAAACACGCTGACGCTTCAATCAACCGTCGAGCGAGCGCGGAAGCTGACCGCAGAGCTTCGAACAAAGCTTACACTTGCACAGGACAGACTCCGTGCATTTGAAGCCATTCAAACGCTCAAACGCTTTGATATGCTCCACGCAGGCGAGACGAAAATTGCTATGTTGACCGCGGAGCGCGATGCCCTTATTGCCGAGTACGGATGTAACGGCAAGCTGCCGGACCGCGCGTATGTGAACGAGCTTGACGCGCTCTCGCGTCAGCTCGCCGCCGCAGAAGCGGACGCCGCAAAGGGAGCCGGAGAGCTTGCAGGTCTTCGCGGCGAGCAAACGGGCGACACCAACCTCGCCGCCCGGGCTGAGGACATAGAACACACCGGCGGTCCCGAAGCAGTTGCCGACAAATACAAAAAGCTCAAATCATCCGTTGGAACACGCCTTTTCGGTGGCATCTTGCTCATCATCCTCGGAATTGCCCTCATGGGCGCCTCGCTTGCGGCATATTTCCTTGAGTATTTGACCATGCCGATATCGTCCGCGATGACCGTTGGCGGCCTTGCGCTCGCGCTGATCGGTCTGCTTCTCTGCTTCTCGTCGTCGCGTGCTAAAAGAAGTGCCTTTGCATACCTTTTTGAGCTTGGAATCGAATCTCGCAAGGCTGATCGCAAGACAATAATTGCTCATGCTGCCGCATGCCTTGAAGCAAAGCGGCAAATTGACGATTTTGCGACCAGAATCGGCACGCTCGAACAAGCGCAGGCAAAAAAGAACGGAGTTGTCTTTGATATTGTCTGCCGCGCCAAGGATGCGCTTGCAAAATTTGACATTGTCGCCGAAAATGCGAATATCTCCGAGCTTCTTGCGCTGACGGCGGACAGATTTTCGCAAATTGCCGATCGCGGTGCCGAGCTTAACTCCGATATTGAAAAATACAGCGTCTCCGTGAGCGAAGCGCGCGCAAAGCTGGCCGGCGAGGACGAAGCCGCGCTCCGCGCGAAGATCACGCCGGCGGCAAAAGCCGCTCTTGACCTTGCAAACCTTACCGTGCTCAAGCAGGAGCGCGACGAATACGCCGCACGCCTTGAAGCCGCGCGCACGCGACTGCTCGATTCGGAAAAGAACCTCGGCATCATCGAGGGGACCTGTGAAAACCCGAACCGTCTTGCCGCAGAGCTTGAAGCGAAGGAGGCAGAGCTTGCCGAGGCAAATGCAAAGCACGACGCCATAGTTCTCGCATACGAAGCCATCCGGGGCGCCGGTGAAAGCCTGCATAAGAACGTCACGCCCCGTCTGCGTGCAAGTGCGGGGGGACTTATGAACCACTTGAGCGGCGGAAAATACCGTGATTTCGGCATTGGAGAGGACTTTTCACTCTCGATACTGACCGAAAGCGGCACAAAACCAATCACCTCGCTCAGTGCCGGGACGCGTGATGCGGCGTATTTCTCGCTGAGAACGGCGCTCTGCACCATGCTCTTCCCGAACGAGCGTCCGCCGATGGTGCTTGACGAGGTACTCGCTCAGCTTGACGACACTCGCGCCGCCGCCCTGCTTGACCTTCTTTCCAAGATTGCGGCGGATTCGCAGGTCATCATCCTCACCTGCCACTCGCGCGAAGCTGAGCTGCTCGCAAAAAGCGGAGCGGAATATAACGCAGTCGCGTTGTGATCCAATCTGTCATAAAGCCGACAATATTGGGCAAACTTTCTTATGTTGCGACCTCTATCGTCGGATTTTGAAAAGTATGCATAATAATATACTTTGTTTTCATTTTATTAATTGATTTATCTTGCCCGTTGTGATATAATGGGATCACAAGATTATTTGTCGAATTATCCGACGCCGGTAATTTCGCGTTGCTCCAGGGAGGCATAAATGGTTTTTTCAAGCTTAATATTCGTTCTGCTGTTTCTTTCATTTAATATATTACTTCACACCGTAGCAAAGAGCATTAAAGTCAAGAACGCGATAATGATACTTTTCTCCGTTGCATTTTATACCTGGGCAGGAGCAAAGTACCTCGTACTTTTCTTTACCGTAATATTTGCGGCGTATATCGCAGGACTTGCCATCGACGCCTCCGACACGAAAACGGAAAAAAAGATCGCCATGATAGGCGGCATCGTCATTCTGCTCGGCATCCTCGGCTTCTTCAAATATACGGGCTTTTTCCTTGATAACGTCAGACCCATCTTTGATTTACCGGATATCATACCGAAGATCGCGCTTCCGCTCGGAATCTCCTTCTACACATTCCAGCTGCTTTCCTACGTCGTTGACGTATATCGCGGCGACGTCAGAGCGCAGAAGAATTATTTCGTCCTTTTGCTCTATGCCGGCCTGTTCCACCAATGCGTTGCCGGCCCGATAGTTCGCTACAAGGACATCGAGGACGATATTTTCCACCGCAAAGTGGACGTCATCTCCTTCAGCAACGGCATTTCGCGCTTTGCCGCAGGTCTCGGCAAAAAAGCCATCCTCGCAAACGGCTGTGCCGAGATATGCGATAAGCTCATCGGCAAGAACGCGGAAAACCTCGCCGAAGCGACTGCCCTCGGCGTTATCCTCGCCTGCGGCTGCTACATGCTCCAGATCTACCTCGACTTCTCCGCATACTCCGACATGGCAATCGGCATGGGTCTTATGACCGGCTTCCGCTATAAGGAAAACTTCAATTATCCCTACTCCGCAACCTCGGTCACCGATTTCTGGAGAAGATGGCACATGTCCCTCTCCTCCTTCTTCCGCGACTATGTTTACATCCCCCTCGGCGGCAACAGATGCTCCATCCCTCGCCACGTGTTCAACATGTTCGTCGTTTGGGCACTCACGGGCTTCTGGCACGGCGCAAGCTGGAACTACGTAATTTGGGGTCTTTACTACTTTGTTTTCCTCTTCCTCGAGAAATATCCTCTCAAGAAGGTGGTCTCCGGGACGCCGACCTTCATCAGAAGGATCACCCTCCTCGTTATCGTCTACTTCGGCTGGATCATCTTCAAATTTGAATCCTTCGACATGCTTCGCACCGCCTTTGTGGGCATCTTCCGGAACCCCACGGGCTTCACGAACGCAACCGTCAACACTGTTTTGCTCAATAACATCTGGTTCCTGATCGTTGCCGCGCTCGCATGCACTCCCATTGTTCCCACCGTCAGGGATTACTGCCGCACCGCCTGCAAGAAGAACACCCTCTTCTTCACCGGCTACACGGTCGCATCCTCTTTGATTCCCGTAGCCCTTTTGTTGCTTTCGGTCTCCGCACTCGCAGGCGACAGCTACAATCCTTTCCTGTACTTTATATTCTGATTGAGGAAGAAAAATGCCAAACGAACGTTCACGAAGAAAAAGCAAAGACCTGACCGAAGCAGTCGCCAAAACGGCAACCTTCGTCACCGTCTGGGCCGTGCTTACGATAATAGGGCTTCTCTGGTTCCTGCGACCGACCTTTTCGATCGTGGAAAAGAGAGAGCTTGCAAAATTCCCCGAATTTTCCGTCGAAGGGGTCCTCGACGGCACGTATTTCTCAAAGATAGACACCTGGTTCTCAGACACTTTTCCGATAAGAGAATCTCTTATATCCTTCAACGATAAATTTAGGGAATGCTACGGCATCCGCAACAGCCTCATCCACGGCGACATCGGCCAGGGCGAAGAAATACCCACCGGCACCGTCGATTTGAGCGATCTCTTAGGAACGGATACGGATGACCCCGGCTATAAACCTCCCGAAGTGCCCGACTTCACCGGTGGAGGCATAACCGAACCGGAGGACACTCCCCCGATCGACGAATCCTCGTCGGAGGAATCCTCGTCGGAGGACAGCTCCAAACCGCTTGATACCACCAAGCCCCCCATCACTACGGAACCGCCCCCCGTCACCACCAAACCCGAGGGCGGCGGCACCGCACCACCCGAAACGAACAATTCCATCCTCATTTACGGCAACGCCGCATATGAATTCTACTATTTCAGCCAATCGGTGTCGGCAAAATACTGCTTAGCGGTCAACCGCCTTGCAGAGGCGCTCAAGGGTAAGGCAGAGCTTTACAACATCATAATTCCGAGCGCCGGCTCCGTCGTTCTCGGCATGGACGAGTGGCTCAAGTACGGCTCCAGCAACCCCGTTGACGCCATCGAGTGGATGCAGAGCCAGATGGATCCCTCCGTCCACAAGATCAATCCTTATGACACCCTCTACGCGCACAGGGACGAATACCTCTTCTTCCGCACCGACCACCACTGGACTGCTCTCGGCGCATACTACACGTACACCGATTTCTGCAAGGCCAAGGGCATAACCCCCAACGATCTTTCGTCCTTCAAGACCATCACCATTGACGGCTTCCGCGGAACGCTCTACTCCGCCACCAAGTCGCCAAAGCTCAAAACGGATACCGTCATCGGATACTACCCCATGGGTACCAACAGCATGTACTTTATCAGCAAGAACAACGGCAAGTACTCCAAGACCTGGTGGAACATCATCACCGACGTTTCGGGTTGGCACGAAAGCCTGCGCTACAACTGCTTTGCAGGTGCAGACCAGCCGTTCTCCTATGCTCACAATCCCAAGGTAAATGACGGCAGCTCCGTGCTTCTGGTCAAGAACTCCTTCGGCAACGCTTTCGTTCCCTTCTTAGTCGACCACTACGAGCATATCTATTGGGTGGACTTCAGATACTTTGAATCCTATGCAACGAGCGAGAGCCTGTATAACGCCTGCATCTCCGGACTTGTTGAGAGTAAGGGCATCGACGACGTAATCATTCTTACCAACGTCTCCGCGACCAGCACCTCCTCCCTCGTTACCCCCCTCGACAGGATCTGCAAATAAAACAAAAACCACGCCCGACGGCTGTGCCGTCGGGCGTGGATCTTTATTCACATCGCATTTTCATGCGGCTTGTAAGCTTATTGGCTTTATATCAATATATATTATCTCGGATATCCGAGCATGATAAAAACAAGCTGTGATGCGCCTTACTTTGCGTAGTCTACGGCGCGAGATTCTCTGATGATGTGTATCTTGATCTGTCCGGGATACTTGACGTCTTCCTTAATCTTCTGCGCCATATCTCGCGCGATGACCTTCATTGTAAGATCGTCGATCTCCTCCGGCTTGACCATTACGCGCAGTTCCCTGCCCGCCTGAATTGCATACGCCTTTTCAACGCCCTTGAAGTCCTTCGCGATCTCCTCAAGCTTTTCAAGACGCTTGGTGTAGTTTTCAAGATCCTCGCGCCTTGCGCCGGGTCTTGCCGCGGAAATTGCATCGGCAGCCTGAACGAGCACGGCGATGATGGTCTTGGGTTCAACGTCATTGTGGTGTGCCTCGATAGCGTGGACGACCTCACGGCTCTCCTTATACTTCTTGGCAGCGTTTACGCCGATCTGTACGTGCGTACCCTCGACGTCGTGGGGAAATGCCTTGCCGATATCGTGGAGAAGTCCTGCGCGACGGGCGGTTGCCGCGTCGACACCCAGCTCCTCTGCCATGATGCCTGCGAGGAATGCGACTTCAACCGAATGCTTGAGTACGTTCTGGCCGTAGCTCGTGCGGTAGCGAAGTCTGCCGAGCAGCTTGACAAGCTCGGGGTTGAGGCCGTGAACACCAACCTCGAAGGTTGCGCGTTCGCCTGCCTGCTTGACTCCGGCTTCGACCTCGCGGCGAGCCTTCTCGACCATTTCTTCGATCCTGGTCGGATGGATGCGTCCGTCCGCGATGAGCTTTTCGAGCGCCAGGCGAGCTATCTCGCGGCGCACCGGGTCAAAGCCCGAAAGGGTGATCGCCTCGGGAGTGTCGTCGATGATCAGATCAACACCCGTCAGCTTTTCAAGCATGAGAATGTTTCGTCCTTCACGTCCGATAATGCGTCCCTTCATTTCCTCGCCGGGAAGCTGTACGGATGTAATGGTGCTCTCGGATACGTTATCAGCGGCGTAACGCTGAATAGCGAGCGAGATGTAATTGCGTGCCTTGATGTCCGCTTCGTCCTTGAACTGCTCTTCAAGCTCGTCCATACGCTGGGCAAATTCGAATTTAGCAACGCTTTCGAGCTTTTCGATAAGCTCTGCCTTCGCCTCCTCGGCGGTCAATCCCGAAATGCGCTCAAGCGCCTTCGTCTGCAGCTCCAGAGAAGCGTTCAGCTGCTCACGGACGATCTCGTTATCTCTGATCCTCTTATCGAGCTGCTCGTTCTTCTTTTCGAGCTGTTCCATTTTCTTGTCGAGACTTTCTTCCTTCTGCGTCAGCCTGCGTTCGGAACGCGTTACCTCGCCGCGGCGCTCCTTGATCTCGCGCTCGGCGTCCTGACGGAGCAGGTTGATCTCCTTCTGAGCCGCAAGCATTGCCTTACTTGCATCTGCTTCGGATTTGACCTTTGCGTCTTCTTCGATCTTCTTCGCGCGTTCTTCCGCAACGCCGAGCTTCTTTTCGGCTATTGAACGGCGAATGAGAACGCCGAAGAGGATTCCGAGCGCAAGGAACACAACTCCGATCGCGACACAGATGAGTATCTCAACTGTTGCCGGTAAATTCAATTTTTATTGCACCTCCTTTTTCTTCTTTCTTACTGAATTATTTATGGATATACATATATATATTCATACTATTTTATTGTATCACAAAAACGAAAAAATGTCAAGACAAAAATGCAGAAAGTGAAAGCACTTCCTGCATTTTTTGTTCAAATCAGTCCTCTTCGTCGTATCTTTTGAAGGGATCCATCCTGTGCCTTTCCTCGAGGGGCGCGACGGCAAGGAAAAATATGAAAAACAGCGCGGCAAGCACCGAGACCGCCACAGCCGGGTTAAAGCGCGCGCAGATGACCGTCAAATCATTCATAACATAGTATTTATAGAAGCAATAGCGTATGATGTAGGGCATGAATGCCGGATAAACGGGCAAAACGAGCGGCAAAACGAGCAAAAGCTTGCTCGGGAAGAAGGTCTTGAACCAGAGCTTGGCGCGGTTGGTGGAGACCGCCATCGGGTCGCCCGGAAGCACGACGAAGGCGTACACGAGCATGTATAGAGATATGACGGCGGCAATCGCGAAAGCCAGCACGTAGAGAACCGTCAGCGGCCGGAGCGCATTTGCAAGCAGCTCGGTGTAGCTGTCCTCTTTCAGCGGATCGAAGCTCTCAAGGCTCTTCATAGCCTGCGTTACCATCTCGTTTACCGACTGCAGCTTCCTTATTTCCGCGCCGTTTATGAAGCGAACGCATTTAATATTGCAGAATATCCACGAACAAAAGGTCAATATCGCCGGCGAGAGGTATTTAAGCCAGACAAGCGCGCGCTCAAACTTATGGCGGCGGCGCGTTTTTTGCGAAACCTGACGAACACGCGCCATTTTACGCTTCCTCGGGCTTACCTTCAAGGAAGTAAGCCGCCTCCATATCCGCAACGGAAAGCGCAAAGGCAAGGGGGAACATTTCAAGCGCCTTGCCGACGGTGCCGTTGTCCTCGGTACCCGAGAAGCCCATGTGATAGCGGATTGCAAACGCCTCGTCACGTGTCAGCCGCATAAAGCCCGACGCGATATAAACGGATTTTTCGCCGTGGCCGTAGGGGAGGGTATCCTCGATAGTGTAATAGGGTACCACGACCCACGTGCCGTTTTTCTTGACGTTGCGACTGTCAACGCGGTAGAAATTTATCTTGCAAAGGTCGTGCAAAAGTGCCGCTATGGCAATGCTTTCGTCCGAATAGTGAATTCCGTAGGTCTCCTTCATGCGCTTGCGGTTCAGAATGTCCACAAGGCAATCGTAAACGTTGAGGCTGTGGCGGCAAAGACCGCCCACCTCCGCACCGTGATAACGCGTGGACGCCGGCGCCGTGAAAAAGTCGCAGGACTCCGAGCAAAGATATGCAAGCAGCTCCGCAGAGCCTTCGCGCGTGATCTTTTCCTTGAATATTGATATAAATCTTTCCTTATCCGTCATGGTCGTTCTCCTTTTAATGTTGATTTTCCTGCTCTTCGGCCTTTTTTATTGCCTCAATATTCGCCTCATGCTCGTCACGGGTGGTCGCGTAGAACATTTCGCCGTACTTATTTGAAACGAAATAGTAATAGGGCTTTTCGGTCTCGGCAGGATCAAAGGCGCAGGCGATGGAGTTGTAGCTTGGGTTGCAGATAGGTCCGGGAGTAAGCCCCGGCTTGATATAAGAATTGTAGGGATTGTCGATCTTCAGGTCGTCGGGGGTGATATCCGTCACTCTTTTCCCCGCCTCGCAGGAGAGGAAGTAGACAATGGTCGAGTCACATTCGAGCTTCGGGAACACGACGGGGTCGCCGAGCCTGTTGTGAATAACGGACGAAACGATATCAAAATCGTTCTGCCTGTACGCCTCCTTCTCGATGATCGACGCGATGGTTATAAGCTGATCAAGCGTGTATCCGGTCTCCTCGGCGGCTTCAAAGAAGCCGGCTCTTTTGCATACCTTGGTAAACTGGCTGAGCAGTTTATTCAAATAGTATTCGGGCGAGCGGCCGACGTAGAAATCGTACGTATCGGGGTAGAGATAGCCCTCAAGCAGGTAATAGCGATCCGTTCGGTCAATATCCTTTAGAAAATCGTACTCCGCTGTGAAATCGTAGGTGTTCATACATTCGATGAAGGCCTCGCGTGTTGAGCAACCGTTTTTCTCAAAGAGCGCCATGATCTCGTCGACCGTCGCGCCCTCCGGGAAGGTAATGCGCACCGTGGTGAGCGTCGTGGTCTCAATGAAGGAGAGCATCAGGGTGTCATAATTGAGATTCGTGCTTATCGTATAGGTGCCGGGAACGAAGGTATAGACATCGTTGCCGTCAACGCCCTTGATGTCGCAGTAAAAGCGGAAAAGCCACGGATAATTGATCGCGCCGGCTTCGGCAAGAATGTCGGCAAGCTCGTCCGTGGTCACGTCCTCCGGTATGGTGACCTGTACCTCTCTTTCCTCCTTGACGAAGGAAAAGATGTCGTTCGCGCACGATACGGCAAATACTGCAAGCGCGGCGGAAACGGTTATGACGAAAACGATATATACCAGCGCCTTAACGACGGCAATGACCGTACTCTGCGTCTCGGTAAAATCGTCATGCGAGAAGAAATCCTTTTCTTCGCCGTCAAGCTCGCGCAAGGCCTCGTCGTATTCGGCTCTCGTGTAGCCGCCGATAAGTTCCTTTTTATCGGGTTTATCGGCTTTAACGGGTTTCTTTGTGTTCTTTTTCTTGTTTTCCATCATAAATCTCTCTTAAAAATCAATAAAGACCGCCGCCGTGTATGCGACGTAGCAGGTAAGCGCCGGGAATGAAAAGACCGAGCCGACCGTTGCCGCTATGCGCGGATGCTTTGCGGCAAATTCTTCAATGGGCGAGGACTCCGACGTCGCGTCGGGATACGTCGGCTCCAGCTCGCGATAGGACGCGGAAACGTTGAATCGGGCGTAGCTCTTGTAAAGTCTTGCCGCTTCGGCGGCGAAAAGTGCCGTAAAAAAGAGGAATATCGCGCAAAGCAAGGTCATGAAAAATTCGTTGCCGCCCAGCTCCGCAAGAGTTTGCATGTAGGGTCTGCCGAAAATTCCCACCATGTTGTTGCAGAAATGCAGGAGCATCACGGCAAGGAGCGAACGGGTTGCGTAGAGCGTTGCACCCAGCAGGATGCCGGAGAAAAAGTAGGCGGGGAAACGGCTGAGGTCAAAATGCAGGAGCGCGAACATCAGCGCCGGCATCAGTATTGCCGCCGTAGTACTGCGCCGCTCGTACTCGGAGATGAGCAGGCCGCGAAAAACGAATTCCTCGCAGAGCGCGGGAAGCGCGGCGTGTGCAAGAATGAGGTACACGGCGTTGCCTGCCGTACCCTCGTTCTTGGAAATGAAAACGCCCCAAAGGTCGTATGCCTCCTCCAGCGCCGTGCCGCCGACGGTCAGATAGTCAATCAAAATCGTTCCCGTCGTCAGCGACATAAACGCCGAAAGGAGCAAAAGCAGCTGACCGGGGCCGAAGAGCGAGAAGCGGAAGCGAGTGACGTCGCGCCCCAGCGCCCTGATATATATCGCGGCAGGCAAAAGGAAAATGACCAGCTGCAAAACGATCACGGCAATGTATTCGTTCTCGCGCGTTAGGAGTGCCGTGTCGATAAAGCGGCTGACGAAAAGCAGGCAGAAGATCACCAAAACCAAAAGCGGCGCGGTATTTGCCGGATTTTTGAAAAATTTGCTCATTTCGCTCTTGCTCTTTACTTTGCCAGAACGGCGGCGGCGAGCTTTTCGGCGGTGTCGCCGTCCTTGAGAGCGGCAACTATCTCAATACCGAATTCAAGTGCCGCACCCATACCGATGGCGGTTATGATATTGCCGTCGCGAACCACGCGGCCGCCGACCGCGGCACCGTCAAGATACTTCTCAAAGCCCGGAAAGCAGGTGGCTTTCTTGCCGCGAAGCAGACCGAGCTTGCCGAGTATCATCGGCGCGGCGCAAATGGCGCAAATAAGCGCGCCGCGAGCCACGGCACGGGAAAGCGCGGCGTGAACGACCGCCGAGGCATCAAGATTGGTCGTGCCGGGCATACCGCCGGGCAGAATGACACACTCCGGGGCTTCGTCCGCAAAGTCGCGATCCGTAATATCGGCTTGGACGGTGATGCCGTGCGAGCCTGTAACGAGCTTGCCGCCGACTCCGACGGTGGTCACGCTCAAGCCGGCACGCCGCATCAGATCAAGGGGCATCAGCGCCTCGATCTCCTCAAATCCGGGTGCGAGGAACATATAAATCATGGCTTTTCTCCTTAAATCTTACGCAATGGGCGTAAAGATGCAGTTTGACGGTTGATAATCAAGTCCGAGATCTATCATTTCGCGAAGCTTATCGCGCGTGTCCGCCGCGCGCAGACAAACGCGAAGTCCGCGCTCGTGCAGATCTCCGATGATCCCCTCGGGCAGCTCGGAGCTTTCCTTGACCTTCAGCGACAGCCCTGCATAGCCGAGGTCGCAAAGCGCGTCCAGGTACTTCTCTTTCGCAAAAATATAATGAACGAATATCTCGGGCGAGAGCCTTCTGGCGTGCTCAAGATGTTCAAATTTCACCGAGGACGCGACGGCGTAGTCGAGCATTCCCCTGCGGCGAAGCTCGCGGACGGCAACCTCCACACCCTCCTCGGTCTTAAACTCAATGAATGGCACACAGCCGTACCTCATGCAGATATCGAGGTACTCGTCGAATTTCGGCACGCGCAAAAGCTCCGGTGGAGTGGTATCCGCGCCCACGCCGCGGTTTATGCGAGCCTTTGAAAGCTCCTCAAAGGTCATTTCCGAAACCGTACCCACGCCGTCCGTCATCGTTTCGATAACGGGGTCGTGTATGCAGACGGCTACGCCGTCGCGCGTGAGGTGTATATCGGTCTCGATAGCCCAAACACCCATTTTAGCAACCGTCAGAAACGCCGGAAGCGAATTTTGCGGCGCGTAATTGTTACAGCCGCGGTGCGCTATGATGAGCGGACGGCGGTATGAATTTCTCTGTGAAAAGATAGGACCCGTTTGCATTTCAGGCCGTTCCCCCTCGTAAATACATTTATACAATTATATTATAGCACATTTTTTTCCGTTTTTCTATATATAAATAAAAAACAATTATAATTTTTATCGTTTTTATTTATTGACATCACCCCGTGGCTGTGCTATAATTAAAACATCATGTAAAATGCAGGAGTGTGCAATGTCGAATCGTTCGGAAGAGAACAAAAAAGCACAAAAGTCCTTTACCTCAGGCCCGCTTTTCGTTCCGCTGTTGATCTTCACGCTGCCCATCCTTCTGACGGGCGTTTTGCAGTTCCTTTATAACGCCGCAGATACCCTCATCGTGTCGAATTTCGCCGCCGACGGCGAAACGGCACTTGCCGCCGTCACCTCGACCGCCGCCCTCTCCAACCTCATAACCGGGCTTTTCATCGGCCTTTCCGTCGGCGCGTCGGTGACGCTTTCGCACTCCCTCGGCGCAGGCCGCAAGGAGGAAGCGGGAGACGTCGTTCACACCGCCGTGACCATGTCCACCCTGCTCGGCGTTATGGTTGCCGCAGTCGGATTTTTCAGCTGCCGCTTTCTGCTTGAGCTGATGGGCACCGACCCCGAGGTCATAGACCACTCCGCGCTCTACATGCGCATAATTTTCCTCGCAATGCCGGCGCAGATGGTCTACAACTACGGCTCGGCACTTCTCCGCGCCAAGGGCGACACCAGGTACCCCCTTTATTTCCTCATAATTTCCGGCGCGGTGAACGTTCTGTTTAACCTGATCTTCGTCGTCATATTCCACATCGACGTGGCGGGCGTTGCGCTTGCAACGGCAATCTCGCAGTATCTCTCCGCCTTTCTCGTCCTTTGGAGGCTGTGCCGTCTTACCGATGAATGCCGGCTTGATCTGCGCCACCTGCGCATATCTCTCCATCTGCTTTCAAAAATCATCAAGGTGGGCGTTCCGGCAGGTATTCAGGGCTGTCTTTTCTCGTTTTCCAACGTTCTCATTCAATCCTCGGTCAATTCCTTCGGCAAAATAGGCATGGCAGGCAACGGTGCCGCCGCGCAGGTTGACGGCCTTATCTACATAGCGCTCAATTCCTTCTACCACGCCGCGCTGACCTTTACGGGTCAGAATCTCGGCGCAAAGCAAACGGCTCGCATCCGCAAGACCTGCCGGTATTGCCTGCTTTCCGTGCTGATGATCGGCGTTCCGCTGTGCTTCATTGCATACACCTTCGGCGATCGGATACTCGGCGTCTTTCTCTCATCCGACAACGCCGCCAACAGGGATGCCATAATCGAATATGGGATGATACGCATGGCTTACATGGGGCTTACGTACTTCCTCTGCGGTTTTATGGAGGTCATGTCCGGCACTCTGCGAGGCCTCGGCGCATCAATGACCTCGATGCTGGTCAGCCTCATCGGCGCGTGCGCCCTGCGCGTGGTTTGGATCTACACGGTTTTTGCCGCCAACCCCACCCCCGGCACGCTCTATATCTCCTTTCCGATTTCGTGGCTTGCCACGACGGTCGGGCTTTATATCTGCTACAAGATCATCCTGCGGCGCATTGAAAAACGCCTCGTCGCGGACAGATTGCCCCTGCATCACGTCGGAGCATAAAAATATTTTGATTTTTTTGAAAAAACGCGGAACTTTTTCCGCGTTTTTTCGTCCATATATGTGAAACCAAATACCAAAGGAGTACATTTCATGAAAAAGATCAAGATCATCTGCGCCGTTATCGCATTTTTCCTGATTCTGCCGACGCTTGCGGCATGCTCCGAGCCGATCGTCAGACCGCCCGAGACCGAGCCGGACTATTCCGCCCTCGATAACGCGGATATTGCATTTCTGACGGCTCGCGAGTTCAATTCAAGCCGCGAGGCGGTACAGATCAGCGATGAATTTCGCACTGCCGCGGCAAATTTCGCCTTCAAGCTCCTCACCGCGAGCCGCGACTGCGCGGAAGGCAACGGCTTGCTCGTCTCGCCCCTCTCGGTCATGCTCGCCCTTGCCATGACGGCAAACGGTGCCGAGGGTGAAACGCTCCTCGAGATGGAGCGCGTGCTTGCCGACGGCATGCCCATCCACCTGCTCAACGCAGAGCTTTTCAATTACACCTCCGCGCTCGTCTCGTCGCCGGATGCTAAATTCAACCTTGCAAACTCCGTTTGGGTCACCTCGTCGCCCGACTTCTCGGTCAACAACAACTTCATCAAGGAGATAGAAAACACCTTTGACGCGGACGTCGTTGCCGCCAATTTTGATAACAAAGCAACCGTTGACGCCATCAACGCATGGGTGCGAAAAGAGACCCTCGAAATGATCGACTCGATACTGAATGAGGGTGACGTCGACGGCGACACCGTCATGGTGCTCCTCAACGCGCTCGCCTTTGACGCGCTTTGGGCGGATATGGCACCCGACGAGAGCTGCCGCGAGAAGGACTTTTTCGGCACCGACGGCAGGCAGACCGCTACGTTCATGAACACGGACTGCGACGGATACATCAAGGCAAACGGAGTGAGCGGTATCGTTAAAAATTACGCAGGCGGCAATTACGCCTTCGTTGCGCTCATGCCCGACGAGGGCAAGGATATTGCCGAATATGCGTCCTCGCTTGACGGCGAAAAATTTCTCAAGCTCTTTGACAAGCGCAAAGACACGCAAAGTGGCGCGCAGATCAGCGCCGAAATTCCCCATTTCAGCTTTGATTGCAGCATAAAGCTGAACGACGTGCTGGCAAGCATGGGTATGCCGAGGGCGTTTAACAGCGCCGCCGCCGAATTCGGCGCGCTCGGGCACTCTGAGCTTGGCAACGTTTATATCAGTAAAGTTCTGCATAAGACCCATATCGACCTTGACAACTCCGGCACTCGCGCCGCGGCAGTCACGGCGGTAATCATGGACCCGGAGAGCAAAGCTCCCGGCGAGATCTACCACGTCTCCCTCGACCGCCCGTTCGTTTACGCCATCGTCGATACCGCCACGGGGCTTCCCATCTTCCTCGGAACCTGCGAGAATATCGCAAAGTGAGGCGCATTTCGAACGCCGCCGACCGGCGCACAAACACATAGACCAAAAGCTTTCGCCCGCCTTTTTCAAAAGGCGGGCCAGATTACTGACAAAGTCTATCTCTCAAGCGAGAGATAGGCTTTGTTTTTTGTAA
>JBJDZD010000020.1:0-19238 GCA_051867815.1 Eubacteriales bacterium
GTCGCCCGTCGAAGGATATATAATTTCGTTCGGGCTACGGTGACTTTATAACATCAAATTTCAATGTCCGCTTTTCTTTTTGACACCGTCGGCGCAAAAAGAAAAGCTCGCAAAAGAAAAACGCCGTGGAGAGTTTCGCCGACTGCGGTCGGCGACCAAGGCTCCGCGCCTTGGATGGCGCCGCCTTTTGAAAAAGGCGGGCGAAAACTTTTCATCATTTGGTTTGTGCGCCGGTCGTCGAGGATGGCTTCGCCAATCCACCGGCGCCGCCTTCCCCAAAAGTCGTGCGAAAACTTTCGGTCTTTTTGTCTGCAATTTGCCGCAAACGCGGCAAATTGCTTCTTTTTTATTGACTTTATCGTTGAATTATGATATTATATTACATATAATATAATTAAAAAACCATATTATGCATGGAGGTGGCGGTTTAGTGATATATGACAGACAATCGAATACCGTCATGCTCTCCGTGCGCGAGCTTGCGGAACGTGTTTCGCCCTGTGCAGTCGGAACGGGCGATTTTCCAAGCTCCGAGGAGGGCAGGGCACTCCATAAGCTCCTCGGGTCAAAGCAGGGATCAAATTTTGCCGCCGAGGTGGCGCTTGGCGCCGATTTTACAAGCGGTGGTATCACCTACCGTATTTCGGGACGCGCGGACGGCATTGCGGAGGGCGAGATACCGACCGTAGTTGAATTTAAGACCGTTACCCACTCCGCTTTTGATAACGCTTCCTCGCGCCTCGGGCGCACACAGCTGATGACGTACGCCGCCCTGCTCGCCCTCACTCGCGGTTGCGCTTCGGTCGCCACAAGACTGGTCATTGCCACGCCGGACGGCGAGAAAATCAAAAACCGCGAGCAGACCTTTACGAAAGAAGACCTTGAAATCGCTCTCCATGCCTTCCTTGCGAAGGTCGCCGACCATGCGCAAAACGAGGTTGACGCACTTTCTCGGATACACCCGGAGCTATCAAAGCTCCGATTTCCGCACGAGGGACTGCGCGAGGGTCAGCGCGAGCTGATATCGGCTGTGGCTTCCGCCGTCAAAAACGGCAAGCGTTTGTTTGCGCAAGCTCCCACGGGCATCGGCAAGACCGTATCGGTCCTCTACGGTGCGGCGCGCGCCATGGCCGAGACGGATATCCGCAGGATATTCTACCTCACCGCGAAAGCGTCAACGCGCCGCGAGGCGTATGCCGCCGCAGGCAGGCTTGCCGCCGCAGGCGCAAGGCTGAGAACGGTCGTCATCACCGCCAAGGAGCAGATATGTCCGCGCAAATGCGGCTCCGATTTCGTCTGTGATCCCGAGCATTGCCCGATGATGAAGGGGTACTACGACCGTCTGCCCACCGCCATATGCGAGCTGCTGCAAAGCTACAAGGGCTACCCTGCCGGCGCAATAACCGCGGCAGGGCAGAAGCACGGTATTTGCCCATATGAGCTGTCGCTTGACCTTTCCGAGTACTGCGACATCATTATTTGCGACTATAATTACGCCTTCGACCCGGCGGTCAAGTTCCGCCGCTATTTTGCGGATGGCGCGTACTGCGGAGGGAAGAACGTATTTTTGATCGACGAAGCGCATAATCTCCCCGAACGCGCGCGTGATATCTTTTCCGCAACCCTGACGCGCCGCGACATTGCACAGCTTGCCGCAGTCGTTGCACTCGACTCCTCACTCACCTCGGCACTCTCGCGGCTTGATGACGCGCTTTGCCGTGCCGGCGAGCTTTGCGAGGAGAATATGCAGGAGATAGACGGCGTGCGGTGCGGTTACTATTTCAATATCGATCCGCTCCCTGAGCTTGACGATGCCGTGGCGCACGCGCTTGAGCGAGCCGATCTGTTTTATTTTACGCACCGTACCGACCTGCCCGTTGCCTGTGTCGCATCGCGCTTCCGCTCACTATGCAAAAAATGGCAGAACGCCGCCATTAGCTTCGACGGACGATACCGAACGTATATAGAAAAGGTCGGTGAGGAGGTTTCGCTCAAGCTCTATTGCCTCGACCCGTCGGCTCGGCTCGACGAAGTGCTCGATAAGGCTCATGCATCCGTGTTCTTTTCGGCAACCCTCACACCGGCGGATTACTTTTCCGACATTCTCGGAGGAGGAAGGGGAAGCCGTTCGCTCTCGCTGCCGTCGCCTTTTCCGCGCGAAAATCTCGGCCTGTTTGCCTTGACGGCGGTCAACACAAGGTTTGAGGAGCGCGAGAAGTCGTACAAAAGGATTGCCGCCGCCATCGCCGCCACGGTTGCCGCCAAGAGGGGCAATTACATTGTTTATTTCCCATCCTACAAATATATGAACGCCGTGACGGATATCTTTACCGCGCGCTATCCTACCGTACCTGTGGCGATACAGCACAGCGGCATGACGCGGCACGAGCGCGAGGAGTTCCTCTCGTTCTTTGAGAACGACGTCGGCAAGCTTCGAGTCGGCTTTTGCGTTCTCGGCGGAAGCTTTTCCGAGGGCGTTGACCTGCCGGGAAGCAGACTTATCGGAACGCTTATCGTTGGCGTAGGCTTGCCCGGCCTTTCTGCGGAGCGGAACATCATCCGCGATTATTTTGAAAATCGAGCCGAGTGCGGCTACGACTACGCATACACCTATCCCGGCATGAACTCCGTCCTGCAGGCGGCAGGAAGGGTGATTCGCCGCCCGGAGGACAGGGGCGTCGTAATCCTCATTGACGACCGCTATGCGGAGGAAAAATACCGCGCTTTGTATCCGCCGCATTGGTCGGATATGAAATTTGCCGCCGACATCCCGGAACTTCAGGAATTTTTAGCAGATTTTTGGGAAAATATCAAATAATTTTTTGCAAAATGCGAAATATGACTTGCAAAATGCGAGCTTTTGTGGTATAATATTTGCCGTATGACAGATATTTTCTGCAATTTTTCGCTGAAAAATTGCATAAGAAAGGAAATGATCATGGAAAGAATCACTATTAAAGAAATTTTCGCGTCGCCCGAGAGGTTTGCTGACACGGAAATCGTCGTTGCCGGCTGGGCGAGAACAATTCGCTCAAGCAATGTTTTCGGTTTTATCGAGCTTAACGACGGCTCGTATTTCTCAAATCTTCAAATCGTAGTTGAGAGCGAAAAGCTCGATAATTATAAGGATATCGTTAAGCAGAATGTCGGTGCTTCCTTCATTTGCAAGGGCGTGCTCGTTCTGACTCCCGGCGCACAGCAGGCATTTGAGCTTAAGGCGACCGAGATCGTGCTTGAGGGTGCATCGGCACCCGACTTCCCCCTCCAGAAGAAGCGTCACTCGCTTGAGTACCTGCGCACCATCGCGCATCTTCGCCCCAGAGCCAACACCTTCAACGCGGTTTTCCGCGTTCGCTCGGTCGTTGCGTACGCTATCCACAGCTTCTTCTTTGAGCGCGGCTTCGTCTACGTGCACACCCCCCTCATCACCGGATCCGACTGTGAAGGCGCGGGCGAGATGTTCCAGGTAACCACGCTCGATCTGGCAAACCCACCCCGTACCGCGGACGGGGAGATCGACTACTCCCGGGATTTTTTCGGCAAAAAGACCGGCCTTACCGTTTCCGGTCAGCTCAATGTTGAGACCTTTGCAATGGCTTTTGCAAACGTTTACACCTTCGGTCCCACCTTCCGCGCGGAGAAGTCCTACACCCAGCGCCATGCTGCCGAATTCTGGATGGTAGAGCCGGAAATGGCTTTTGCCGACCTCAATGACTACATGGACACCGCCGAGGCGATGGTAAAGTATATCGTCAAGTTCGTTATGAAGGAATGCCCTGCGGAGCTTGAATTTTTCAATAAGTTCATTGATAAGGGTCTGCTTGAAAGACTTCAAAATCTCGTTGACAACGATTTCGCCAGAATTTCCTACACGGATGCCGTTAAGCTCCTCGAGGAGAGCGGCGCAAAGTTCGATTATCCCGTTAAGTGGGGCATTGATCTGCAGACCGAGCATGAAAGATACCTCACAGAGCAGGTATTCAAGAAGCCCGTATTCGTTACCGACTATCCGAGGGATATCAAGGCGTTCTACATGCGCCAGAACGACGACGGCAAGACCGTTGCGGCGGCGGATATGCTGGTTCCCGGTGTCGGTGAGTTGATTGGCGGCTCCCAGCGCGAGGAAAGACTTGATAAGCTTGAGGAAGCTATCGCTCGCTTCGGCCTCGCTCCCGAGGATTATTCCTGGTATTGCGACCTCCGTCGCTACGGCGGTACCAAGCACGCAGGCTACGGCCTCGGCTTTGAGCGCATGATCATGTACGTCACGGGTATTTCCAACATCCGCGACGTTGAGGCGTTCCCCAGAACGACAGGAAACGCTGATTTCTGATAATACTGATTTCGAAAGGTCATATCAATGCTTTACTCGCAAATGTCTAAGCAGGAGCTTGCCGCTCTCGGCACCGGCTACCTTGCAAAATATAAAAAAATCTGCGCCGAGGGTCATCATCTTGACCTCTCGCGCGGCAAGCCCGGACGCGCACAGCTCAATATGATGCAGGGAATGCTCTATTGCATCCATTCGAGTGCGGATTGCCGTTCTGCGGACGGTTTTGATTACCGTAACTACGGTCTGCTTGACGGTGTTCCCGAGGCTAAGAAGCTCTTTGCGGAGCTGCTCGGCATTCCCGAGTCGCACATCATTGTTGCGGGTAACTCGTCGCTGAACATGATGTACGATACCATGGTGCGCTGCATGCTTTACGGCGTTGCAGGCGTTAAGAAGCCGTGGGTGAAGGAGGAGAAGGTCAAGTTCCTCTGCCCCGTTCCCGGCTACGACCGCCATTTTGCAATATGCCAGTCCCTCGGCATTGAAATGATCTCCGTTCCGCTTCACGAGGACGGCCCCGATATGGACATCATTGAAAAGCTGGTATCGGAGGATGCTTCGATCAAGGGCATTTGGTGCTGCCCGAAGTATTCCAATCCCGACGGTGTTACCTATTCCGACGCCACCGTTCGCCGCTTTGCAAATTTGTGCCCTGCGGCTCCGGATTTCAGGATCTTCTGGGATAACGCCTACGCCGTCCATGACCTTTACGATAAGGGCGACGAACTGCTTGATATCTTTACGGAGTGCCGAAAGACGGGCAAGGAGGACATGGTCTATTACTTCGCATCCACCTCGAAGATCACATTCCCCGGCTCGGGCGTCGCAATTTTTGCGGCTTCGGAGCATAATCTTGAATTTATCAAGCCGATAATGAACGTGCAGACGATTGGATTCGATAAGATCAATCAGATCCGCCACGTCCGCTATTTCGACGGCAACGCGACCAACATCCACAATCACATGAAGGACCTCGCGGAGATCATCCGCCCGAAGTTCAAGATAGTGCTTTCCGCGCTCGACCGCGATCTCAGCGGCACCGGAATCGCGCATTGGACAAATCCGCGCGGCGGCTACTTTATCAGCCTTTATCTTGAAAACGGCTGTGCAAAGAGAACATACGACCTCTGCCTCGGCGCCGGCGTGCATCTGACCGCGGCAGGCGCGACCTATCCCTACGGTATAGACCCGAATGACTCGAATATTCGAATCGCACCGACCTATCCTTCAAACGACGACCTTGAGATCACCATGGATATCCTCACGCTTTGTGCGCGCATCGCGGCGATCGAAAAGTTTCTCGGTAGAAAGCTTTGCGATTAATATAAAGGTTCAGAACTGCGGTTCTGAACCTTTTGCGATAACGAAAAGTATCGAAAGACATGAAACAAACTCAAAAAACTACAAATCCCTACCCTTACAGCGACTCAAACAAGCGTTACCAAACATACGAATACTACACAAAGCACAAGTACGGCGGCAGGGTTGCCAAAATACCGCTTGACTGCGGGCTTTCCTGCCCGAACATCGATGCCGGTAGCGGTTGCATCTACTGCTCCGGCCGCGGAAGCGGTGACACGGTGCCGGAGGGCCTTTCGCTTCGGGAACAATATGACGAGGGCAGGAAGCGCATATCGTCCAAATGGCCTGCCGACCGCTGTATTGCCTATTTGCAGGCTCACACGAACACGTACGCGCCCGTTTGCGTTCTGCGTCGGATATACGAGGAGGTGCTGAGCTTCCCGGCTATTTGCGGCATCAGCATTGCCACGCGTGCGGATTGCCTCGGCGAGGATATTTGCACTCTTTTGCACGAGGTATCGGAAAAGACCAACCTGACGATCGAGCTGGGGCTTCAAAGCTCCTCGGATGCCACCGCCCGGCGTATTCGGCGTGGGCATACCATGGCGGATTTTGAGGAGGGCTATGCGCGACTGCGCCGCATGGTGCCGCGTGCCGAGGTCTGCTTCCACATCATCCTCGGCTTGCCGGGCGAGACGGATGAGGATATGCTCCGCACTGCGCGTGACGTTGCCCGCTTGCGCCCCGAACAGGTCAAAATTCATCTATTGCACGTCATCAAGGACACCCCCTTGGCAGAGGAGTACCTTTCGGGAGAGTACGTGCCGCTTGAGCGCGAGCGTTATATTTCGCTCGTCTGCCGGGTGCTGACGATCCTGCCGCCCGAAACTGTAATATGCCGGCTGACGGGCGACGGTATTGCCGACGCGCTCCTGGCTCCGGAATACAGTAAACGCAAGATCGCCATTCTCAACGACATTGATAAAAAAATGTTCGCCGATGGCATCATCCAGGGCTGCCGATATGAATAAAACGCTGTCATCCCTCGCGGAATGACAGCGTTTCCGTATTATTCTTCGAGCATATTTGCCCAATAATGTCCGATGCCCGAAATGAGCTTCAGCACCTCGGGGTGAACCGCAGATGGGAACGCGGAGAAGATGCGGAAGGTCTCAAAGCTGAGCGTGCCCTTGTAGCCGATCTCGCGCAGACCGTCTACGAATCCCTGCCAATCGCAAACGTGCGCCGAGCCGGTGACGAGGTAGGAGTAGGGAATCATGTGCAGGTCGTCGTGCGCGTTGTTGTCGTGGATGTGCAGGATGGTGAGACGGTCGCCCATCGTCTTTACGTATTCCTTGACGTTCATGTGCGTCAGGTTCGCGTGACCAATGTCAAAGCAGAAGCCGAAATAATCGCCGCCTGCCTCGGCGTTGAGGGTATCAATCATCTTTGCGGCGTCATAAGGATTGGAAAGTCTGCCTTCAACAAAGCGACCGCCGCTTCTGGTGAAAATATTTTCGAGGCAGATCTTGACGCCCTTGTATTTCTTAATGGTGGGAATCAGACTGCGATAGAAATTCAGGTTGCATTCAAGCTCTTCTTCCTTTGATGCGGGAATGGATGAGGGGTGAACGACTATGGCAGGGCAAGCGACGTATTCGCAGACCGCAAAGCATTTGTCGAGCGCCATGGCAACGTATGCGTTGACTTCTTCCTTGTCCTTGTACCAGCACGGAAAGGGCGCGTGCATCTGTGAGATGATAACGCCCGTCGCCTCACTTGCTTCCTTAAGAGGACGGAAAAACTCACATAGCTCCTCGGTGGGCTTGTCAAAGATCGTGGGGTAAATGCCCTCCTTGGTGAGCTTTGATAGGGAGAGATAGGTGTCGATGTTATAATCGACGGCTTCAAAGCCGCACTCCTTGATGAATTCAAAGGATCTGAGAGCTTCGTCGTGGTTGTACCAACCGCCGGACTGTACGCCAACTTTAATCATTACGTTTCTCCTTATTTAAGTATTTCGTCTATTGCGACGCCGTCAACACCCGGCATCTGGGCGCCGAGTATCTTTGCGTATGTGGGTGCTTCGTCAACCGTGGGGCGGCGTTCGAGAACAACGCCCTCCTTGATGTCCTTGCCGAAGCCGAAGAAGATGGGCTGAGGGCCTTTGTCGGGGTTATGACCGTGGGTCGCCCTGCCGTAGCGGTAGTCGGAGAGGTCGAGCTGTTTTATCATGGGGCGTGTCCAGCCTTCTGCAAAGGAGGTGTAGCCGTCGGATTCGATAACGAAGGAAAAGTCGCCCGAAAGGTGTTCCTTTTCGTTGATCTGATCGGTGGTATATACCTCACTTATGCCGTAAATGCCCTCGTCGCGCATGAATTTCAAGAGGTCGTAGGTCTTTTGCCACGTTTCCATATCGCTTGGGTCGGAAAGTCGAATTTGAGCGGAGAGACCCGTGGAGTGGCAGTAAGCCTTCCAGGACTTGAGCGTGCCGTCCTCGTTGACCTCGATAAGCCCGTGATCGGCAAAAACGACGTTCGGCTTGATGTTGCGGACGATCTCAAGCTGACCGTGGTCGGAGATGAGGAAGAAGTTAGTTTCCTCAAAGGTGCCTGCGCGCTTGGTTGCCTCAATTATTTCAAAGAACCAGCGTTCGGTATCCTCGACGCCGCGGGTGACCTTTTCGGTGAACAGACCCGTGCCGTGGCGGTAGCTGTCAACGTCTCCGGTGTGGAGGAGAAGCAGGTGGGGCTTGTATTTTTCGATCATGTCGCAGGTGACCTTGATGAGAAGCTCATCGGTGTCGGGATGTGTTCTGATCTTAACGTTCTCTATGTAGGGAGCAATGCACTCGCGGTAAAGCTCGGGTGTCGTACCGGCGCGGAGGAAGCATTCCTCCTTGGTGTCCTCGGGCGACTGCGGCCAATACTCCGGGAAATTGTAGTCTATGTACTCGTGTCCGGCGGTTACGGGCCAGAAAACGCAGGCGGTGGTCAGTCCTGCCTTCTTTGCCGCGGTGAAGATGTCGGGGCACTTGATATTGTCGGCAAACCAAGTCCAGGGAACATTCTTCGTTACGCCGGGCATGAAGACGTTATTGTTGGTGACACCGTGCTTGTTCGGGTAGCAGCCTGTGGACATCGAAGTGTGGCAGGGGTAGGTTACGGAGGGGTAGATGGTGCGCGTGCGCTTGACCATCGAGCCTTTCGCGTAAAGGTCTGCAAATCGCGGGCTGGTCCTCAGAAGGTACTTGATATCCTCATAGACCATGGCGTCGCATGAGAAAACGATTACTCTGCTTTGTGACATTTCGGATTCCTCACTTATAAATTTTTATTCGACATAATTATAATACTGTTTCCTGCGTTTGTCAAGACAAATCGACGGAAAAATCGCGCCCGAATTTCGGCGTGTAGTCGGAGGATGCGGAGGACGGCGCTTGCATATATCCCTCAAAGCCGAGCGCGAGCGCCTTGGCACGCACGCTTTCATATTCAAATGTGGTAAGCCTGCGGCGCAGATTTTTCTCGTCACCCTCATAGAAATCGGGCGTGTATTGGCTCATAAGGCTCAGCCGTATCCCCCCTACGGGTACGGTCGCCGCAATTCTTTGCAATACCGCCATCGAATCCGCGCGGCAACCGGGCAGGACGAGATGGCGCACGATGATGCCGCTCTGCATACGCTCGCAGTCAAAGCGAGCCGCCCCCAGCATTTCGTACATAAAGGCAAGTGCCTCCGAGGCACGGTCGGCGTAATCGGGCGCGGACGAATACTCGAGGGCTATGTCGGGCGAGACGTATTTGAAATCGGGCAGGTAGACGTCAACCAGACCGCGCAGAAGCTCAAGGCTTTCCGTGCTTTCGTACCCTCCGCTGTTCCAGACGACGGGGATACCGAGTCTTCCTTTGACGAGGGAGAGGGCCTCGGCGACCGTGGGTGTGAAATGCGTGGGTGTGACCAGGTCGAGGCAGTCAACGCCGCTTTCGGCAACCGAGAGGAAAAGCTCGGAAAGTCCAACGGCATTGTATTCGCGCCCGACGCTTTCCCGGCTTATGGCGGAATTCTGGCAGAATACGCAGCGCAAATTACACCCGGAGAAGAATACGGTCCCGGCGCCGCCCGAGCCGCAAACGGCAGGCTCTTCAAAGCGGTGGCGCTGAACGTGTATCACCGTCGGCACGTCGCCCGAGGCGCAGAAGCCGACCGATCTGCGGCGGTCAACCGCGCAATGACGCGGACAAATATTGCATTTTGCATAAAAATCTTTCATGCCAATATTATACTACCAAAATCTGAAAAAATCAATCGTAAATGAATAATATTAATAATAAAATGCTTTACTTTTCATATTTATTGTGCTATAATATTCGTTGTACAAAAATACATATATGAAAGGTAAAATTCAAATGAACTTTTTAAACTGGCTCCTCGCCGTTGCCCGCACAGTCGGTCTTAAGCTCCTTGCGGCTATAGTGACCTGCGTGATCGGCTATCTCATCATTCAGCTCATCCTCAATTACTTCCCGGACGGAAAGAGATTCGAGAAAATGGATCCCACCGTTAAGGCGTTCCTGAGATCCTTCGTAACGATCGGACTTTGGGTAATTCTCATTGTTTGCGTGATCGGCATCCTCGGCGTTCCGATGGCAAGCGTTATTGCGGCTCTGGCATCCTGCGGTGTTGCTATCGGTCTTGCAATGCAAGGCTCGCTTTCCAATCTCGCAGGCGGCATCATGCTCCTCTTGTTCCGCCCCTTCGGAGTAGGCGACTTTATTGAGACCTCCGGTAATTGCGGCACCGTTCGCGAGATCGGCGTTTTCTACACTCTCATCATAACCAACGATAATAAACACGTGACCATCCCCAACGGCGCGATGATGAACAATACCGTCGTAAACTATTCCCGTGAGGAAAATCGCCGCGTTGATATCGACTTCGGCATTTCGTACGAGTCCGACTACGAGAAGGCTTGCGAGATCGCGTCGAGAGTTGCGTCCGCTCATGAGAAGGTGCTTGTTGACAAGGGCGTTTTTGCACGTATAACCGAGCTTGCTGACAACAACCGCACCCTTACCGTCCGTGTTTGGACAGAAGCAGGTAACTATTGGGACGTCAGATTTGATCTCATCCACGACATCAAGAAGGCCTTTGACGAAGAGGGCATCAGCTGTGCATTCTCACGCGTCGAAGTCAACGTTTTGAACAACAAATAATATAATATAGTGTAATATAATGTCGCCAACTACGGTTGGCGACATTATGGTATGGGGTGATATAATGAGACCTGTCAGCAGTGCTGAAATACTTTGTGTCGGTACGGAGCTTTTGCTCGGCGACATAGTCAATACCAATGCGTCGTTCATCTCGCGTCGGCTCGCTGCGCTCGGCGTGCCCGTGTACCGCCAAGCCGTCGTGGGTGACAATCCCGAGCGGTTGAGGGACGCGGTTGCCGAGAGTTTCGGGCGAACGGATTGTCTCATCTTAACCGGTGGACTCGGCCCGACCTGCGACGATATCACCAAGGAGGTCACCGCCGAATATCTCGGCTTGGAGCTTGAGCTGAACGAGGAAGCGCTTCGCCGCATGCAGTCGTATTTTTCATCCACGGGCAGAACGATGACGGAAAACAACCGCAAACAGGCGTACGCACCCCACGGCGCGCGTGTGCTGCAGAATAATTGGGGAACTGCGCCCGGACTCATCATCGAGCAGGGTGAAAAGACCGCAATTCTGCTTCCCGGTCCGCCCATCGAGCTTGAACCGATGTGGTGCGAAAGCGTTGAGCCGTATCTTATGGAGCGTTCAAGTGCCGTCATAGTCTCGAAAAACCTATATATTCTCGGAATGGGTGAATCTGCTGTTGAAGCAGTACTGCACGACATGATGACGTCCAACCTGAATCCCACCGTCGCGCCCTACGCCGGAAACGGCGAGTGCCGCGTTCGCGTCAGCGCAAGAGCCGCGGACGAGGTGACCGCCGCGGCTATGTGCGACGAGCAGATAGAGAAGATCAAAAAGACCGAGGTCGGTAAGTTTATTTACGGTATCGACATCGAAAGCATCGAAAACGCGCTCGTTTCGCGCCTGCGCAGGGAGGGAAGAAGCGTTGCCGTTGCGGAGTCCTGCACGGGGGGTCTTATCGCCAAGAGGATAACGGATATCGCAGGCTCTTCCGAGGTCTTTCCCGGAGGATGTGTTACCTATTCGGCAGAAGCGAAGGAAAAGATGCTCGGCGTTTCGCACGGTACGATAGAGCGCTTCGGCGTCGTATCCGCAGAGACGGCGTGCGAGATGGCAAGGGGCGTGCGCCTTGCGTTCGGCACGGATATCGGCATTGCAACGACCGGAATTGCCGGCCCGGGTGGCGGCACTACCGAACAGCCCGTCGGCACGGTCTATATTGCGGTATCGACCGCAAAAACCGAGGAAGCGAAGCTTTTACAGCTTTCGCCGTGGCGTTCGCGCGAGTTTATACGCATTTGTGCGGCAACAAACGCGATGAATTTGGCATTAAAATCGTAAAATCGACATTTTTTTCAAAATACCTCTTGATTTTCGGGCAATAATATATTACAATATATAGGCTATAACTTTGGCAGGAAGCGAGAAAAATATGAAAAAATTCAACACCATCGGAGTACTCACATCGGGCGGAGATGCACCCGGTATGAACTGCGCGATTCGTGCAATCACCCGTCGCGCGCTTGCAAACGGCATTAAGGTCAAGGGAATTATCGGCGGTTACAGCGGCCTCGTTCACGAGAACATAATCGACCTCGACGCTCGCGCCGTTTCCAATATCGAATATCTCGGCGGCACCATCCTTTACACGGACCGTTGCGAAGAATTCAAAACCGAAGAGGGCATGCAGGCCGCAATCGCCACCTGCAAGAGGAATAATATTGACGCCATCGTTGCCATCGGCGGCGACGGTACCTTCCGCGGAGCGACCGATCTTTCTCTGCGCGGCATCCCCACGATAGGCGTTACCGGTTCCATTGACAATGATATTACGGCAACCGACTACACCGTCGGCTTTGATACCGCAATGAACACCGCCATGGAAGCCATTGATAAGCTCCGCGACACTTGCCAATCGCACGCGAGATGCAATGTCGTTGAGGTCATGGGTCGTGACTGCGGTGAGATAGCGCTTAAGACGGGTATCGCATCCGGTGCGGTTGCCATTGCCATCCCCGAGATCCCCTTCGACGAGGATGCGGCAATCGAGCGTATTCTTAAGGCAAAGAGCGCCGGCAAGAGAAGCATGCTTGTTGTAGTTTCCGAGGGCGTATTCAATGCCGAGGGTAAGCCTTACGGCGAGGACCTCAAAAAGATAATTCAGGAAAAGACCGGCATTGAGACCAAGTTTGCGCGCTTGGCGCACGTTGTTCGCGGCGGCGCTCCCACGCTCCGCGACAGACTTACCGCAACCGAAATGGCAACCTATGCAACCGACCTTCTGCTTGAAGGCAAGAGCGATTGCATCGTAGCAGAGGTTGACGGACGCATCGTGTCCTTTGACATCAGATTTGCCCTAACAGTCGATAAAATGTACAAGAAGAAGCTCAAAGAGGGTGCTCTTGACGGCTTCACGCCTGAGCAGATCGGCACCATGGAGGAGATCTGCGATTTCCGCGCGGCTGAGATCAAGCGTCTTTACGACATCCATCTCTCCCTTTGCGAGTAACAGAATACAAAAAGCAGCGGCTTGACTTTGCCGTTGCTTTTTTGCACTGCGAAGATGACCTGCTCCGACACTTTTTATTAAATATTGATAAATTTTTATATTTTCCTCTTGTATTGCTCAAAAATATAAGGTATAATATATTATGTATATTAATCATCAGAGAGAATGAAATGTCAAATAGCAATAATATCAGAAACTTCTCCATAATTGCCCATATCGACCACGGCAAGTCCACTCTTGCGGACCGTCTGCTTGAACAGACCGGTGCCGTTGCAAAGCGCGATATGGAGGAGCAAGTTCTTGACAATATGGAGCTTGAACGCGAGCGCGGTATCACCATCAAGGCGCGCGCCGTCCGCCTTGATTATAAGGCAGACGACGGTAACGACTACATTTTCAACCTCATTGATACTCCCGGTCACGTTGACTTCAACTATGAGGTCTCACGCTCGCTCAATGCATGCGAGGGCGCACTTTTAGTCGTTGACGCGACGCAGGGAATAGAGGCACAAACGCTTGCCAATGCCTATCTTGCGGTCGATGCCGGGCTTGAGATAATTCCCGTCATCAATAAGATAGACCTTCCGAGCGCGGACGTTGAGCGTTGCCGCAATGAGATCGAGGACATCATCGGTATTCCTGCCGAGGATTGCCCTGCGGTTTCGGCAAAGGTCGGCCTGAATATCCACGACGTGCTTGAAGCCGTCGTGCGCGATATTCCAAGCCCGAAGGGCGATCCCGAGGCACCGCTTCGCGCACTGATTTTCGATTCGTACTACGATTCATATCTCGGCGTAGTGGTTTATATCCGTATAGTTGACGGCACGCTCCGCGCCGGCGACCGCATTAAGCTGATGAGCACGGGCGCGGTGTTTGAAGTCACCGCCGTCGGCTCCATGGAGGCATTCGGTCTGAAGCCGAGAGGAGAGCTTTCCGTCGGCGAGGTCGGCTACCTCACCGCGTCGATAAAGAATATCTCGGACACCCGTGTGGGAGACACCGTTACCCTTGCCGACAACCCGGCAAGCGGGTCCCTGCCCGGCTTTAAGGCGGTTCAGCCCATGGTCTTTGCCGGCATTTACCCGGAGGACGGCGCACGTTACGATGACCTGCGCGAGGCACTTCTCAAGCTTCAACTCAATGACGCCGCGCTCACCTTCGAGCCTGAAACCTCAACGGCACTCGGCTTCGGTTTCCGCTGCGGCTTCCTCGGCCTGCTCCACATGGAGATCATCGAGGAAAGGCTTGAGCGCGAATTCAATCTTGACCTTATCACCACAGCACCGAGCGTTATTTACGAGGTCAAGACCAAGGACGGCGAGCTGCTCCGCATCGATAATCCGACCGATTACCCACAGCCGGATGAAATCGACGTGGCATACGAGCCGATAGTCAAGGCAAGCATAATCACGCCGCAGGAATACGTCGGCGCGCTCATGGATCTTTGCCAGGATCGCCGCGGCGTATTTAAGGACATGAAGTACCTTGACAACATCCGCGTGGAGCTTCACTACGAGCTTCCGCTCAACGAAATAATCTACAATTTCTTCGATGCGCTGAAATCGCGTTCGCGCGGTTACGCCTCGCTCGATTATGAAATGCACGAATACCGTGCCTCGAAGCTCTGCCGGCTCGATATCTTGCTCAACGGTGAGCAGGTAGACGCCCTTTCCTTCATCGTTCACGAGGAAAAGGCCTATGCAAGAGCGCGTAAGATAGCGGAAAGGCTCAAGGATAACATCCCGCGCCAGCTCTTTGAAATACCGATCCAGGCGGCTATCGGCGCGCGAATCATCGCCCGTGAAACGGTCAAGGCACTCCGCAAGGACGTTCTTGCAAAGTGCTACGGCGGCGATATAACGAGAAAGAAGAAACTGCTCGAAAAGCAAAAGGAAGGCAAGAAGAAGATGCGCAAGCTCGGCTCGGTGCAGGTATCGCCCGAGGCGTTCATGGCAGTACTCAAGCTCGGAGACGACAATTGATACAAATATATTGATATAAATATAAGGAGATAAAAATGTTCGGAAAGAAAAATCGCAAGCCCCTGGGGCTTTACATACACATCCCGTTTTGCAAGAGCAAATGCGATTACTGTGATTTTTGTTCTTTCGTACCCAACAATAAGGGCGTAGTTGAGCATTACACGGACGCCCTCATCCTGCAAATGGAGGATTGGAGTACCAATTGCCGAAAGTACGGCGTTGATTCCGTCTATATCGGCGGCGGCACTCCCACTTATCTTGATATTAAGCGCATCGGTCGCATTATCGACGCGGCGTATAGAAATTTCAAGATCGAGAGAGGCGCCGAGTTCACCGTCGAGTGCAATCCGGCAACTGCCGATTACGAATATTTCGCCAAACTTCGCCGTCTCGGCGTTAATCGCCTGAGCATCGGTTGCCAAAGCGCAAATGACAACGAGCTGAAGGCTCTCGGAAGGATACACACGTATTCGCAGTTCGTTGATTGCTTCAACGATGCGCGCGATGCGGGATTTGACAATATCAGCGTCGACTTGATGTACGGTATTCCCGAGCAGACGGAGCAGAGCTTCATGGAGACCCTGACCGCCGTTGCTTCCCTGGGGCCGGAGCATATTTCGCTCTATGCGCTTAAGATTGAGGAAAGCACCCCCTTCCACGCCATGCAGGACAAGCTCGTTCTGCCGGGCGAGGAGGCAGAATATAAAATGTATACCCACGCAGTCGAGTATCTCAAGACACGGGGCTACGACAGATACGAAATATCGAATTTCTGCCGTGAAGGAGCGGCGTCACTTCACAATCTCAAGTATTGGCATTGTGACGAATATCTCGGCCTCGGCGCAAGCGCACATTCCTATTTTGAAGGTGAACGCTTTGCAACGACTCGCGTCGTCCGCGACTATATCGACGGCCTTGAGATAATCGGAACAGATATTGACGTCACCGTCTCGCGCGATAAGATCGATTCCGCGGAGTGCATGGACGAGTACGTGATGCTCGGCATGAGACTTGCGGAGGGTATCGTTATAAAGGATTTTGAGGAACGGTTCGGCACTTCGTTTGCACAAAAGTACGGCGCGCGTCTTGACGCCTTCGTGGACGGCGGCTTCGTGGAGAAGGACGACGTGGGTTATCGCTTCACTTCGGTGGGAATGTTCGTCTCAAACTACATACTTTCGAGCGTTCTCGACCTCGGAGAATAATTATTTTTGTAAATCTAAATTTTCCCATTGACAAATTGCCGATTTTCGGCTACAATATTAGTAGAAAGAATAAGGACAGGTGACCAATATGGCAGATAAGAATATTCCCCTCGGAGTTGACGATAGCGAGGACGTTGAGATAGTTACCCTTCTCGACGAAAATGACAATGAGCTTCGATTTGAGCTTATCGGCGGATACGTTGACAACGGCGTGCAGTATTTTGCACTGATCCCCGAAGGCAGCGCGGACAACGACGGCGGCTTTGAGGAGTACATCATTCTCAAAAGCGTAGTAGATGCCGACGGTAACGAAGAGCTTGTTGACATTGAGGACGACAAGGAATTCGAACGTATTGCCGCCATCTTTGACGATGCGTTCAGCGCGGAGTACGACTACGACGCAGAGTAAAATCAACATCCTGCTTAGTGCGTGATTAACCGTATAGTGGAACCGACATTATCTTGAAGGGAGCCGAAAAACGCTTCGGCGGCTGTTTTGCAGACCTCCCCATCCGAACTCCGATTGACTTGTCTCGGATCGCGTGGGACGTTGGGAGCAGTGAGGCCAATGATAGGCACCCACCTTGCTCGGCAGGGTTTTCCGGAGCGGTTACACGGCTCGGCGGGATTGAGGGCGCGCCCATCTCGGGCGCGCCCTTGCTGTTTGTCAGGACTTTCAAAGCTTTCTTAATTTATTTTTCAAAAAAAGGTCTTGATTAAAAGCCGAAAATATGATATTATATATAATGATATAATATCGAATAATGAAAGGAAAAAACATGAAAAGATTTATCATCTTACTTACTGCGCTTGCGCTTGTTACCTCGGCATGTGCCATAGGTGCATCGGCGGCGACGACCGAACCGAAACAGTTGCTCGTCCTCGGCGATTCCATATCCACCGGCTACGGCCTTTTGGGTTACGACGGAAGCACGCCGTACGCGTGCGCTTCCTATGCGAACGCGATTGCAAACGCGCTCGGTCTTGAAGCAGGCAGTACCTATATCAACAAGGCCGTCAACGGCGCAAAGAGCGCGGATTTGCTCGCTCTGCTGCCGACTATCGAGCAGGATGTTAAAAAGTCCGATCTGATCATCATTACCATAGGCGGCAATGACCTGCTACACTCCATGCCCATCGTTGCCTCTGCCATTGCCGGCAGGAATGTTTCCACGTTCAACGAGGCAGTCACCGTTCTTAAAACGGCAACCGCCGCTCAGTATAACGCTCTGGCGCAGAATGCGGACTTTCAGGCGCAGATCGGTGCCGTGCTTACCGGCTTTGCCACCAACATGACCGATATTGCGGCCACGCTCAAGGCGGCGGCTCCCGAGGCGAGGATCGTGTTCCTCAAGCAGTACAATCCCATGTACAATGTTCTCGGCTTTTCCGATTTCGGAACGTTTGCTGAGCCACTCATCAATACCGTCAATACCACTATCGAGCAGGTCTGCACCGCATCCGGCTTTGAGGTTGCAGACGTTACGACGGTTATTAACGTCAACGCCGCAGGCCTTACCAATATCCTTAATTTGGACATTCACCCCAATGCGGCAGGCCACCTTGAAATCGCAAAATACCTTGCAAACCACCTCGGCATAAGCCTTGAAGCCGCCGACGAGACCACTGAGGAGACGACGGCGGAGGTCACCGATGAGGAAACCGAGCAGACGACGGCGGAGGTTACCGAGGAGAAAACCGACCCCATTGCCGAAGAGACGACGGGCGAGGGGGAGAAGAAGGGTTGCTTTGCATCCGTTTCCGGGGCGGCAGTTCTCGCCGCCTGCATCGGGGCGTTCGTGCTTATCAAGAAAAAATCAAATTAATCAATCGGAGAATAAAAAATGTCAATTCTATACGGAAACGCAGTCGTAGGTCAGTCCGGCGGACCTACCGCGGCGATCAATGCCACCCTTGCCGGCGTTATCAGAGGCTTTAAGGACACGGCGTCCCATGGCGGCGCGATCGGCACACTCTACGGAATGAGGAACGGCGTGGAAGGTCTGCTTCGCGAGGACCTTGTTGACCTCGGCGCAAGATTTGAGAGCGACGAGGATATCACTCGCCTTGAGCACACTCCTGCGGCGGCTCTCGGTTCCTGCCGCAAGAAGCTCCCCAAGTTCGGCGACGAGGGCAGCGAGGAGTTCTATGCAAAGCTTCTTGATATCTTCAAGAAATACAACATCCGATATTTCTTCTATATCGGCGGCAACGATTCCATGGACACCGTTGCAAAGCTTTCCGAATACACCAAGGGTCACGAATACGAGATGCGCATCATCGGTGTACCCAAGACCATTGACAACGACCTCGTCGGCACCGACCATACTCCGGGCTTCGGTTCTGCGGCAAAGTACATTGCCGTCACCATGCAGGAGATCATCCGTGACTGCGCGGTCTATACCACGAAGGCGGTCACGATCGTTGAGATCATGGGTAGGGACGCCGGATGGCTTACTACTGCTTCCGCCATCGGCAGAGTGGTAAACGGCGTTGCTCCCGATTACGTTTACCTTCCCGAGCGCCCCTTCAGCATGGAGGGCTTCTTCTCGGATGTCCGTGCGGCGCTTGAAAAACACCCCAATGTCGTTATAGCAGTCTCCGAGGGCGTTCGTTTTGCTGACGGCAGATACGTTTGCGAGGGTATCGGCGTTGAATCCACCGATGCGTTCGGTCACAAACAGCTTTCCGGCTGTGCATCTTATCTGGCAAACCGTGTAACC